>DATCMP010000465.1:0-6649 GCA_036563365.1 Thermomicrobiales bacterium | reverse complement strand
CCCCCCCCCCCCCCCACGACTCAGGAGTGCGCCATGCCCCGCATCATCAGCGATAGCGTCGACATCTACCCGTTCCGGCGTATCAATGGCCGCGCGCAATTTTTGGTTTTGCTCCGTCGCCCAGGGACCGCGCTCGGTGGCACCTGGCACGGGGTCCACGCCAAGGTGCGCGAGGGTGAAACGGCGCACGGCGCGGCCCTGCGCGAGTTGCGGCAATCGATCGGCGTGATCCCCACCTATTTCTACAGCGCCGATATGGTCAGCCAATTCTACGACCATTACAGCGACTCGATCGCCCTGACGCCGGTCTTCGCCGCCCTCTTCGAGGGGCCGGGGCCGGTGATCCTCTCGCCCGACTACAGCGACTTCGCCTGGTGCGATCTCGATGAGGCGGTCGCGCGGCTCCTCGCCAGTGCCCAGCGTGGGGCGGTGCGCCACATCGCCGCGACGATCGCCGACGGCGGCCCCGAGGCGGAATTCTACCGCATCGAGTAGGTCGCGGTGCCGTCGCCCCTACCCGAAGAGCTAGTAGCGCCAGACCGGTCGGGTTGCTACGCTGAGAGCGCTGAAAGATTGGTGCACTTGGAGGGATGATGGCGACTGTCGGGCTTGAGGATGCGGACGAAGCGAAAGAGACCGGGCGTGCGGAAGCGTTCAGCGACGGGATTTTCGCCATCGCCGTGACGCTGCTGATCCTGGAGATCCGCGCGCCCGCCCAGCATGACATCGATTCGGATGGTGCCTTGTGGCACGCCCTGCGCGACCTCTGGCCCGCCTATCTCGCTTATGTCATCAGCTTCGCCACCATCCTCGTCACCTGGATCAATCACCACGCCATCATGCGGCTCGTCGGCCGCACCGATCATACGTTCCTGCTGCTGAACGGCTTGCTGCTGGCCCTGATCACGGCGGTCAACTTCCCGACCTCGCTCGTCGCGGAATATATCGGCCACGCGGGCGAACAGGCAGCGGTACTCGCCTACAACGGCGTCTTCCTACTGATGGCCTTCGCCTTCAACATCGTCTGGCGCTACATCAGCCGGGGCGAGGGCCTGCTGCTCGCGAGCGCCGACCCCGAGCAGGTCCGCGCGATCGATCGGCGTTTCCGCTTCGGCCCGCTCTATTATGTCGCCGCCTTCGCGTTGGCCTTCATCAGTCCGAAGGCCAGTCTCGTCCTATGCCTGGTGTTAGCGGTCCTCTTCGCGCTGCCCTACACGAGCGGTCGGCGATCAGCGGTCGACGGTCGGGAGTAGAGATCTAGTGGCAGGCACGGTGTCATAACGCCACCGCACACCCACTGCCGACCGCCAACCGCCGACCGCCGACCGCCGACCACTACTTCTTATAGGCCCGCAACCGGTCGCGTAGATCGTCGATCGTGCCGTCCAACATCCCGATCAGGCGTTGCGCGCCCGCCTCCCCTTTAAGGACGTAGTCGTTGATCTCGATCAGCTTCGTCGTGGTGGCGAAGATGCTGTTCAGTTCGTGGTTGAGCTTCACCCCGCCGAGGACCGGCATGCGGAAGATATTCGCCAGATCGGTCCGGTACATCGCCACGAGGTCATCGGGATCGGCGATATAGTTCTTCACCTCGGCGGAGATCGTCAGCGTCGCCTTCGCCCCGATCAGGGCCGAGGAGATTGCCCCGCCACCGGTCTTACGGTCGAGCGTGATGTGCAGATAGGTCAGCACCGGATCGTTCAGCGCCTTGAACGAGGCACGTTGCAGATCGGGGCTGGCGACGAATTTCACGCTGACGTAGCCCTGCCGCGACATCGCCCGCACGATTTCGCCGACCAGGATCTCGTCCTTCGATTCGCGGATCTCCGCACGATTGTTGAATTTATTGAGAATGCTGATCATCGTTCCGCCCCCTCAGACGCTCTCACACTCCCTACCGCTCTGTGGCGGGCCGCTCAACGAATCCGCCCATGCAGGTATTTCCGCAGCGCGTGGATACTGGCCCCGATATGCGCGCCGAGCTTCGCGTAGTCGGTCTGATAGTGGTCGTCTACGTAGTCGGTGATATTCCAGAAGAGGTCGATCTGCGCGTAGATATAGCCCGATTCGAGATCGGCGTCGATCGTTACGGTGCCCGGCTCCGCCGATTGCAGGTAGCCGCTCTTATACTCGGCCTTGACCGCGCCCCAGATCCGCCCCAGATTGCTGACCCGCTCCCCATAGCCGATCGTCACGCTCGCAACATGCCCGAGCACCTTGGCCTCGGCTGGGCTGCGCGCGAGGTGGTGGAGTTGGTAGAGGATGCGGGTATGCTCTTCCATCTGCTGGAAGCGCAGATAGTGGTTCGTCCCGTCGCTGGTGAGATCGATCAGCGAGTAGCCGCTATCGAGCGTGCTGGTGATCACCGCACCGATGAAAACCTCATCGACATGGTGCGCGAACTGATTGGCGTTGAAATAGTCCCAGCTCCCCTTGATCAACTCGCCGAATTGCCGGTCCAATTCGTCATCCGAGCGGGCGGGCTGGGCGACCGGGCCAGCGGCGACCGGTGTCGGCGTACTATTGCGGCCACCGGTGAGCAGCGACCGCAACTCGGGATGCTCGTTGAACGGCACCCATTGCGGCAAACCGTCGTACCACACGGCCGCGTCGGGTGGGATCTGTCCGCTGGCATGTTGCCGCACCACGTCATCGAGGCGCATCGGCCCGAGTTGCCCCTCCGGCGTGCCGACGTAGAGCGCGGCAGCGTCGGGCGGGGGGAGCGGGGGGAAGGTCACACTCATCGCTGTTCCTCCATTCCACACGGACAACACCGTTTCGCTCGCTCTTGGTAGACAATTGCTGGCACTGCACCCGTCATCAGCAGGTACGCGTTTCACGGAGTTCGCGTTTCGCGGCAACCGGCGCGTTCAGGCGTGCGGCTCCGGTGCATGGGAGATGGCCGCGCACCCGCCGCCCCCCCGGAATTCACGCGGCTTGCGGGTCACGAGGACCAGTCGAACAGGCATCGACCGGGAGGGCGCTCGGGCGGATACACGAACGGCGATTGCAACGCCCGGCCCGCGGTAGCCGCGCGCAGCGCAGCGCCCCCAACAGCATCGTTATACCAAATCCCTCTCGAACGTGGATGTTGTCAGCCGGTGAATCGCCACAGCGTTTGTTGCCTTCGAACAGGAAAAGCCGCCCCGTACGGGGCGGCCCGGTGTCGGTATTCGTTGCAGCAGGGCGGACGGGCGTCTCAGATCTCGTTCACCACGAACTCGGAGAGGAGCGGACGCGGCAGCCGTTCCAGCGATTCCAGATCGCGCCCACGCAGCAATTCCAACAAGCGCGCGGCGAACGCGGCGAGAACGATCCGGCGCACCGTCTCTTCTTCGCTGCAAAAAGGGCGCATCACGCGCAGCCAGCGTGCCGCGCCGCCAAATTCTTCCTGGAGTTCATCGATCGATTGGGAACGGCGGAGGCGCTGCAAGAGCGACCACACCAGATGTCGTGCCGCAACCGTGGTACGCGCATCGAGGCGCCCCGCCAGGGTTTCACGCAAGGCTCGACACCCCAGCACCCACTCGTCCGGGATCGAGGTCGCGGAATCCATCACCGTCCGCCTCCGCTCTTACGCTCCGTCACTCATCATCGGCCGATCACTAGTATCGCCCGCGCTCGCCACTATGGCAAGAGAATTTTGCGACCGTACGGTGGTGATCCGGTAGAGATGCTGTGGTAGTGCGGTGCGTCATCCGGCGTACCCCACGCCGAGCGCCACGATCGCCCGATCGCCGCGCCTGCGTGTGCATGACCAGTGGTGTGAACGGTCCCCTGCGATGACCGGTTTCCCCATCGCCTCAGGCGACGGAAACGAGCGAACGCTCCAACTCGTGCAGGACATCGTCGAGATCGTGCGGTGAAAGCAACGGTTGCGCGCCGAACGATCGCAACCGCGCGTCCAGCATGGCGCGATCCTTCGTGATTGTGCCCGGCGAGAGGACCAGCACCGGCACATCGCTGAGTTGCGACAAGAGTCGTATGCGCCGCAACAGGATGAAATCATCGCGCCAGGCTGTCATCAAGTCGATCAAGATCGCGGCGGGGCGCGGGCCGGTCAGAAGGCTATCGAGATCGCGGTGCTCGCCGCCGCGCACCAGCACACGCCGACCACGCGCGCGCAGCATCGCGGCCAACCCTAAGATCAGCAAATCGTTGCCGAGGAGCACTATCGGGTTCGTCTGCCGCGTCGCCATGATCCCCCGCCTCACGAATACGAATGTACGTACATGATAACCTACGCGCGGGAGGAACGCAATATCAGGCCAGACCTTCGTACCGGACGATCGTACTGCCGGGCGCTACATCGTTAATAACGCGCCACAGGCCAAATCGTCGCTCGGCAGCGGGCGAATTACGCTATACTGCGGCTCACGCTACCGCTACAGGGGGTGACGATGACTGCCGGTGCAACGCGACTCGCGCGGGCGCTCGCGGCGTTGCGTGACGATCGGGACGCGCTCGAACGGTTCCTGATCACCTTCGTCCAGGCCGCGAGCGTCTATGACCCTCTCGCTGGCACGACCGAGGAACCCGCCGCGCGGTTGGCCCACGACCTGCTCGCGGGCTGGGGTTGGACACCGCGCTGGGAGGAGGTCGCGCCCGGTCGCCCGAACGTCATCGCGACCCTGCGCGGCGCGCGGCCCGACAACGGCCGTCGCCTGATCGTCGAGGGGCATACCGACGTCGTCACCGCAGGCGACCCCGCCGCCTGGACCGATCCGCCATTCGCCGGGGCCGTGCGCGACGGGCGGCTCTACGGACGCGGCACCGCCGATATGAAAGGTGGCGTCGCGGCGGCCCTCTTCGCGGCCCGGGCGATCGCCCAGGCCGGTGCGGATTTTGCGGGCACCCTCGTCCTGGCGATCGTCGCCGACGAGGAAGGGATGATGCGCGGGATCAAGGATTTCGTGGCGCGCGGCCACGCCGACGGCGCGACCGCCGCCCTCGTCTGCGAGCCGGAGGGCGGGCGGGTCTGCATCGCGCAGAAGGGGGCGCTACGCTTGCGGGTTGTCGCACGCGGGCGGATGGCGCACGGCGCGATGCCGGAGTCGGGCGCGAACCCGCTCGCCGCGCTCGCCGCGTTCCTGGTCGGCTGCGCCACCCTGGAGCGCCGGTTGCTGACGGAGCACGGCGAGCACCGCTACCTCGGCAAACCGTACCTCACGCCCACCGTCCTCGATGCCGGGACGCCCGCGCAGCTGAACGTTATCCCCGCCGAGGCGACCGCCTACCTCGATATCCGCACGACGCCGGATACCCCCCACCCCGCCCTCCTCGCCCGCTTAGACGCCCTCGCTCATAGGGTCGAGCGCGACCACCCTGAGCGTACCATCGCGATCGAGGTCATCGAAGACCGCCCACCGACCGCCACCGATCCCGCCGAGCCATTGGTCAGGGCGATCGTCGCGGCCCACGAGGCCGAATGGGGCGAAACTCCGCCCTTCGGCGGCGTCCCCGGCGCGACCGATGGCACGATCCTCTGGCGCGAGCGCGGCATCCCGATCGTCACCTACGGACCCGGCGACACCACCATCCCCCATCAGGTCGATGAATTCGTGCGCCTCACCGATGTCCATGCGGCGGCGCGTGTCTACGTGCGCGCGATCCTGGGGTATTTGGGGGAGTAACCGTATCGCTGATTGACTCGGCGCGGGAGCAACGAGCGATGAGCACCGATAGTTCAGAAACGTCACCAACCATACTATCCGCCGCCAATGTGGCGGCATTTCTTGATCGCTACCAGCACTTTTATGATGGTCTGCTCAGGCGCTTACAGCTTCATTTCGCTCGATCGCAAGATGCCCAATGTGGTAGCGAACCACACGGCGTCACTATTGAGTGCTCCGTGATCGAAAATAGTTCGACCGCAACAGATTCATGGGTCAATATCATTATGGATATAGAAGAGGTCAGCGAAATACGCCTCATTCTTGGTAATCACACCTGGACCGTACTCTCGGGGGGATTGAGTATCGGCTTCATCGGCGACAACACCTATCTCGCATTTAACGAAGACGAGGCAGTAACACGCGAGGATTTTATTCGCTCAAATTTCCTCATCATTGGCAAACGCTGCACCTGGACCATCCGACCATACCGTGAATCAACGGACGCAGGAATCGATAAAACAGACCGATGAAATAGACCACGCGAGACAACCCAACATCGATGGTGTTGGTTATGCATCTAGAGACCGAGAACCATAGCTGTCCCCGATCCTGCCGACAATACCCGGCGCAATCCTTGCCGCAATTGTTCAATAGAAGCAGCATCGATTTTGAGAGATAGCAACAACTTATCCATACCATCGAAAAGCTGGGCAGCCTCCGGCGCGAGTTGCAATGTCAGCAAATCATCTGTCAGGGAACACCTAATTACGCTGCTATAGCTACTCGCACCAGTTTCATTCGTGAGGCAATACGTATCCATGCCGAGGGCAAAATCCTGTTCATCAAGTGATAATCCCAACTGGAATATGAGCATTCGGCCGGTATCATCGTGGTTTTCATTCAAACCGGATGTTGTTGGCGAAGTCGCGCAGGATGGCCGGTGCGCGCGGCTCAGGCCCAGACGAGGGCCAGCCGGGACGGGCGCGTGGCGGCGCGGGGCCGCTCGGCGAACCAGGCGGCGAGCCGGGCGACGT
>DATCMP010000461.1:0-1642 GCA_036563365.1 Thermomicrobiales bacterium | reverse complement strand
ATGCTCACATCGATCTACACCAAGACGCTGCGCGGCTACTGGATCCCGATCCTCGCGTGGGGGTTCGGTTTGGCGCTGGTGGTGTACGGCACCCTCTCGGCGTTTGCCACGCAATTCAGCTCGCCCCAGGCGCGCAATGAGTTCGTCGCGCTCGCCAATGCCTTCCGATTCCTCGCCGAACCGATCGCCGTGACGACCCCCGCCGGGTTCGTCACCTGGCGCACCTTCGGCACCTTGCCGGTCATGCTCGGTATCTGGTCGGTGCTGGCGGGGGCGCGGCTCATCCGGGGTGCGGAGGAACGCGGGTCGCTCGATCTCGTCCTCGCCACGCCGCGTTCGCGGGCGCGTTTCCTCGCCGAAGGGATCGGCGCGCTCCTCACCGCCCATCTCCTGATTGGGCTGCTGATCGGGCTGGGCGCGTTCGGTGGCACGGCGGCGGCGGCCGAGGCGGTCCCCCTCGGTCGCGCGCTCTTGGCCGGGCTCAATATCGCCCTGCTTGACTTCTTCTTCGCGCTGCTCGCCCTGCTGATTTCGCACTTCACCGGTCGCGCGGGGGCAGCAGCCGGTGTCGCGGGCGGCCTGCTCGCCCTGAGTTGGACGGTCGATGGGGCCAGCCGGGTGGTCGCGGGTGGCGCGTGGCTCGGTCGCCTCTCGCCCTTTCACCTCTACAGCCTCAACAAGCCGCTGATCGCTTCCTATGATTCGCACCCGGCCGCGTTCCTGGGGCTCCTGGCGCTCACCATTATCTGCGGGATGCTGAGCGTGCCGCTCTTCATCAACCGCGATCTCGGCGGGGTCGTGTGGACGCGGCGTGACGCGACGGGCCACCCGGATACCGCCGCCGCGCTCGACCGCGCCGCGCGCGAGGCGGGCCTGCGGGGTGTCCTGCCGCTCGCCCTACGCACCGAACTCCCGAGCGTTGGGTGGTGGGTCTGCGGCATGGGGGCGCTCACCCTCCTGGTCATCGGCATCACCCGCGCGACCAAAGACTCGGTGAGCAACGCCCTCAGTAGCTCGCCGGCCTTCTCCGAGATCTTCGCGCGGGGCGGCCTCGCCACCGATGCGGGCTTCCTCTCGGGGCTGCTCTTCTTCTTCCTGCCGATAATGGTTGCCGTCTACGCCCTGTCCGTCGCGGTCGGCTGGGCGCGCAGCCTCGACGCCGGGTACTTCGAGCTCGTCCTCGCCACGCCGGTCTCCCGTCGCCGCGTCTTCCTCGACTCCTGGGGCGCGACGATCGTCGGCCTGTTCGTCGCGCCGCTGGCCCTCTGGCTCTTGGCGCTGCTCGGCATCCGCATCTGGGGGCTCGATGTCGCGGGCGGGCGATTGCTCGCCGCGTTCGTCGGGTTCCTGCCGTTCGAGCTCCTGATCGCCGCCTTCGTCTACCTCATCGCGGGGCGACTAGGCGCGGGCGCGGCGCTGGGCCTTGGCGGCGGCTTGCTCGTCGTCTCCTTTTTGCTGCAGCTGATCGGCCCGTTGCTGAAGTGGCCCGAGGCGATCCTGGGCCTCTCGATCTTCCACCAGTACGGCGCTCCGGTCGTCGAGGGGCCGCGCTGGGGTCCCTGGCTGGTCATGGTGGCCCTCGCGGGCGTGCTGCTGGCGCTCGGCTTCGTGCGCTTCACGCGCACCGACCTCCAGCGCGGGA
>DATCMP010000428.1:0-3061 GCA_036563365.1 Thermomicrobiales bacterium | reverse complement strand
CTCCGGAAGATCGCCCGCGATTCGGCGCGGCGGTCAATGAGGTGAAGACTCGGGTCACGGCGGCGTACGAGGAGCGAAAGGGCAGCCTCGGCGCGGCGTCGTTGCACGCGCGGCTCGCCGCCGACGCCGTGGACATCACCCTGCCCGGTCGCCCGGTGCTAACCGGGACGTTGCACCCGACGACCTTGATGACGCGCGAACTGAGCGCAATCTTCGCGCTGCTCGGCTTCCAGACGATCGAGGGGCCGGAGGTCGAGGAGACACGCTACAACTTCGACCTGCTGAATATCCCGGCGAACCATCCGGCGCGCGACAAGTGGGACACCTTCTATGTCGGCTCGCGCGGCACCGATGATACGGTCAACGAGGTGGTCTTGCGGACGCATACCTCGCCGATGCAGGCGCGGACGATGCTGAAACAGGATCCGCCGGTGCGGGTGATCGTGCCCGGTCGCTGCTACCGCTACGAGGCGACCGATGCGTCGCACGAGGCGGTCTTCTTCCAGTTGGAGGGGCTGGCGGTCGATAAGAAGATCACGATGTCCGACCTGAAGGGGACGCTGACGGAGATGACCCGCCAGCTCTTCGGGTCGAGCACGAAGGTCCGCTTCCGCTGCGACTTCTTCCCGTTCGTCGAGCCGGGGGTCGATTTCTCGGCCACCTGCGCGGTCTGCGGCGGTAAGGGTTGCCGGGTCTGCAAGGGGACCGGCTGGCTTGAACTCGGCGGGGCGGGAATGGTCCACCCGAACGTGCTCCGCAATGTTGGCTACGACCCGGCGATCTACAGCGGCTTCGCGTTCGGCCTCGGGATCGAGCGGATCGTGATGATCAAGTACGGGATCGACGATATCCGCAATTTCTACGCGAACGATCTGCGGTTCCTGGAAGAATTCGCCGGGACGCGGATCTAGCGTCGCGGGGGGCAATGCAACCCTGCGGCCATAGGAGATGACGATGAAAGTTCCGTTGAGCTGGTTGCGCGATTTCGTCGATCTGACGTTAGATCCCCGCGCCCTTGCCGCGCGCCTGACGATGGCTGGCGTCGAGGTCGAGGCGGTCCATGAGGTCGGCGCGGAGTGGGAGAATGTCTACGTCGGCTATGTCGAGCATGTCGAGCGGCACCCGAACGCCGATCGGCTGAACCTGGTGAAGGTCACGTCTGGCGAGCGGGCGCTGACGGTGGTCACCGGTGCGCCGAATATCGCCGAGGGGCAGAAGATCCCGCTGGCATTGGGCGGCGCACGGCTCTGGGATGGGCACTCTGAGGAGCCGAAGCGGATAACCTTGAAAGCGAGTACGATCCGTGGCGTGCCGAGTGAGGGGATGATTTGCTCGCAGAAGGAGCTTGGCCTATCTGATGAGCACGAAGGGATCATGGTCTTGCCAGCGGAAGCCCCGAGTGGCACGCCGCTGAAAGATTATCTCGGCGATACGGTCCTCGAACTGGAGATCACGCCGAATCTGGTCCACGACTTCTCGGTTCTCGGCGTGGCGCGCGAAGTCGCCGCGCTGACGGCGCAGCCGCTGCACCCGCCGCACGTCCCCGCGTTGCCGTCGCCATCGGGGGCGGTTGCTGATAGCGGGCCGCTCGTCGCGATCGAAGCGCCGGATCTCTGTGCGCGCTGCGTCGGCGTGGCGATCGAGGGGGTGACGGTTGCGGAGTCGCCCGAATGGCTGAAGGGGCGGCTCGCCGCCGCAGGGCTGCGGGCGATCAACAACATCGCCGACATCACCAACTACGTGATGCTGGAATGGGGCCAGCCGCTGCACGCCTACGACCGCGATCAACTCGCGGGCGGGCGAATCGTGGTGCGGCAGGCACGGGCGGGGGAGGAGATCGAATCGCTTGATCACGTCAAGCGGACGCTCGATGAGCGGATGCTGGTGATCGGCGATGCGGAGCGATCGGTTGGTATCGCCGGGGTGATGGGCGGCGCGTCTTCCGAGATCAGCGACGGCACGACGAACGTGCTGCTGGAAGCGGCGAACTTCAATCAGTACGCCGTGCGCCATGCGATGCAGACCCTTAAGCTGCCGTCCGATGCCGCCGTCCGTTTCGGGCGCGGGCTCGATCCGAACCTCGCCTGGGAAGCCGCCGCGCGGGCGACAGCGCTGATCCTCGATCTCTGTCCCGGTGCTCGCGTGGTGGAGACCGCCGATGTCTATCCTTCGCCGACCGTCGCACGGTCGGTCGATCTGCCCTACGGTGAGATTAAACGGTTGCTTGGCGTGACCTACCCGGTCGCTGAGACGGTCGCGGTCTTAGGGCGTCTCGAATTGGCGGCAGAGGTGATCGAGGGTGCGGCGGGCGCGGAGCCGACGCTTCGGATCACCGTGCCGACCTGGCGACAGGATATCACGCAGTCGGCCGACATCGTGGAAGAGATCATTCGGATCATCGGCTACGACACGTTGCCGACCACATTGCCCGATGGTCAGACGGTGGAGCCGCAGCGCGATCCGTTGCGGCTCTTCGCCGACGAGGTGCGCGATATTCTGGCGGCGAGCGGGCTGCACGAGATCATCTGCTATTCGCTGACCGATGAGCCGTCCCTCGATCGCCTGACGCCTGCTGGACAATGGACGACGTGGTGGGAAGGTGACCGTCCGAACTTCGCCGGGACCCGCCTGGTGAATACCCTGCGGAGCGACTGGCAAATCCTGCGCCCGACGCTGATGGCCGATGCCCTGAAGACCTTATCCGCGAACCTGAAATTCCGCCCGGCGGTGCAACTCTTCGAGTTGCGCCCGAGTTATCTGCCGCGCGCGCTCGGGCAACTCCCGGTCGAACGGCTGACCCTCTCGATCGCCCTGGCGGGTGAGCGCGCGGGTCGCAGCCTCTACACCGCGCCGGGCGAGGCCGGGGCGGCGCTGGACTTCTTCGATCTCAAGGGGGTGGTCGAGGCGCTGGTTGGTCGCCTCGGTCTCGGCGAGGTGACCTATACGCCGAGCGATTACCCATCGTTCAGCCCCGGTCGCACGGCCGAATTGCGCGTCAGCGGTGACCTCATCGGGGTCTTCGGCGAGGCCCATCCGCAGGTGGCGACGAACTTTGGGATCA
>DATCMP010000421.1:0-2909 GCA_036563365.1 Thermomicrobiales bacterium | reverse complement strand
CGAAGAATAGGAACCCCCCGGCATCGCGATAGGCGAGGTCGCCGGTCCAATACCAGCCATCGCGCAGCGCTTCGGCGGTGGCCTCCGGGTCACCCAGATACCCGAGCATCAGGCCGGGATGCCGCACGAGCAGTTCGCCCTGCTGGCCTTGCGGCACCTCAACCCCCGCGGCGTCAACGATCCGTACCGCCACCCCGGTATACGGTTTGCCCAAACTCCCCCCCGGCGCGCCGCTCTCCGGGACGCCGATGATCTGGCTGCTTTCCGTGGAACTGAGGTTCTGAATCACTGTGGCCCCGTAGCGTGCCGTGATCGCATCGGCGAGTGCGGGAGGAAGCGCCGCCGAACCCGAGCGGATCGTGCGGAGCCGTAACCCTGTGGGAGGTGGCAGCGGGTTTTCCAGCAGGAGGTTGAGGATCGTGGGCTGGGTGATCAGGTCGTGGACCCGATGGCGCGCCAATTCCGTTTCGAGTTTCGCTGGGGCCGTAGTGCCGGTGATCAGGAATCTATTGCCCTGGGCGATCGCGATGCAGAATTGGTGGAGCAAGCCTTTGAAACTCTGGATCGTGCTGGCCGTCGTACCCTGCTGCGCCTCCGACCACGTCGGCAGATGTCGCCGCCAGGTCAGCGCCCGGTGCGGGATGACCGCCAGTTTCGGCATGCGGGCGGTGGTCCCCGAGGTCGCGGCCAGGAGGGCCGGCGCCTCCGCCGACCGCGAGGCGGTTGGGGCGATCGGATTGACCCCGCGCGGCTCATCCGGTAGTCCGAGGGGCAGGGCGGCGAGCCCTGGGAGGAGCGGGTGAGCCGCGCCCTCCCGTGTCAGCACCGTGCGCGCGCCTGCGCGCCCCACCAGAGGCAGCAACTCCTCCGCGGTATATTGCGGCGAGAGATGGCAGAAGATGACCCCCTGCTGGCAACAGGCGAGGCAGGAGATCAGCATCTCGGCGGAGAGGCGTTCGGTGGTGACTACCGTGTCGCCAACGGCGAGGCCGCGTTCATGCACGATCGCCGCGCGTCGCCGAATTTCGCGGCGTAGCTCGCCACCCGTCCAGCAACCGTCGCCGTGGATCAGGGTGACCCGTCCCGGGTCCGTCAGCGCCTCATCGACAAGTTGCTCGATCCGAACGGGCGGCTCAATCGGCATGTCGTCAAGCGATGGCTCAGGGGCGGGGTTGGCAAGGGTGCTCGCTGGCTCGATCGCTACCATTGGTGTCCTTCTCTAACGTCGGGCACCGCACACGTTCACCGGCAGATTCGCTTCCGTCACTGCAAGGCTTCGGGCGAACCACTCGGGCAACTATTCTTCTCCGCTACGTCACTATCATAGCAAGCTCTTGCGGCGGTAAACAAGACGCCCGCCGCGCCCAGGTTGACGGCCTTCCTGTCGCGCCCCACAATGCGCCGCACCGCGACGCGAAGACGGCGCACTACGAGAGAGTTGCAAGGCAATGGAGGGTTTGATGCCGATCACGATCACCGAGGTCGTCGCCCGCGATATTCGTTTCCCGACCTCGCGCTCGCTCGATGGCTCCGACGCGATGAACCCGAACCCGGATTATTCCGCCGCCTACGTCACCCTCCGTACCGACGATCCCGAGGGGCGGGAGGGCCACGGCCTGACCTTCACGATCGGGCGCGGCAACGAGATCTGCGTCGCGGCGATCAACGCGCTCGCGCCGCTCGTCCTCGGGCAGACGCTCGAAGCGTTCACCGCCGATATGTGCGCGTTTTGGCGACGGATGGTCGGGGATAGCCAGTTGCGCTGGATCGGCCCGGAGAAGGGCGCGATCCATCTCGCGACCGCCGCGATCGTCAACGCCGTCTGGGATCTCTGGGCGAAGGTAGAGGGTAAGCCGCTCTGGAAGTTGCTGACCGATATGAGCCCGGAAGAACTCGTGCGCTGCATCGACTTCCGCTTCATCACCGACGCGCTGACGCCCGACGAGGCGTTGGGGATCTTGCAGGGCAATCTGGCCGGACGCGCGACGCGCGAGGCGGAAATGCAACGCGACGGCTTCCCAGCCTACACCACGGCGGCGGGTTGGCTCGGTTACGACGACGAGAAGATGCGTCGCCTCTGCCGCGATGCGATGGCGGCGGGCTGGCAGCACTTCAAGCTGAAGGTGGGCGCGAACCTGGAAGACGATCTGCGCCGCCTGACCCTGGTGCGCGAGGAGATCGGCCCGGATCGCCCGCTGATGGTCGATGCCAATCAGGTCTGGGAGGTCGATCAGGCGATCGAATGGATGGGCCATCTCGCCCGGTTCAACCCGCTCTGGATCGAGGAGCCGACGAGCCCCGACGACATCCTCGGGCACGCGGCGATCGCCCGCGCGGTCGCGCCGATCGGCGTGGCGACCGGTGAGCATTGCCACAATCGCGTCATCTTTAAGCAACTGTTCCAGGCCGAGGCGATCCGCTTCTGCCAATTGGATGCCGCGCGCCTCGGCGGGGTCAATGAGTGCCTGGCCGTGTTGCTGATGGCCGCGAAGTTCGGGGTGCCGGTCTGCCCGCACGCGGGGGGCGTCGGGCTCTGCGAATACACGCAGCACCTCTCGATCTTCGACTACATCGCCGTCGGCGCATCGCTGAAGAATCGAATCCTCGAATACGTCGATCATCTGCACGAGCACTTCTTCGACCCGGTGGTGATGCAGAACGGTCATTACATGCCGCCGACCGCGCCCGGCTACAGCATCACCATGCGCCCGGCATCGCTCGATGAGTACGAGTTCCCGAACGGGGCGGCGTGGACGTAGCCGATGGGGTTGAACAGGAGACACGGAGATAGGGAGAGGGACGGGAGAGGGGCCGGTTTAACGCAGAGGCGCTGAGGGGAAGGAGCGTCGCGGAGAAGGAACGAGAGAAAATAATCGTCTTCTCTGCGACGCTCTCTCTTGCTCTGCGTC
>DATCMP010000420.1:0-2843 GCA_036563365.1 Thermomicrobiales bacterium | reverse complement strand
TACCCAACTTTCGCCCGAATTGGCGGCACTGCGGGGGCTTGTTCTGCCGGAGATTGACAGCGGCTGTCCCGGTTGCTTTCCTCTACTTTCTCGCTACTGGGAGAGGAAAGGAGGGAGCCGTCATGTCCGCCTCGACCGCCGCCGAGCGCACCCGCCGCAGTACCGCCCACGCCAGTCTGGCCATTTTAGGGGCTACGCTCCAGCAGTTGGACCTCTTCGGCCCCATCCGGGACGGCGTCCGCGTCGCGCAGAAGACGGTGCGCCACAGTCCGGGCGACAAGCTCTACGATGCCTTCATCGCCCTCCTCGCCGGGGCGCAAGGGCTGGTGGAACTCAACCGCCGCCTGCGCGCCGATCCCGCACTCCAGGCCGCCTTCGGGCGGGCGGCCTGTGCTGAGCAGTCGGTCGTCCAGGATACGCTCGACGCTTGCACCGCCGAAAATGTCGCGCAGATGGAGCAGGCCCTGAGTCGTATTTACCGCGCACAGAGCCGGGGCTATGCCCACGATTACGACCAGGGCTGGCAGCTCCTCGACGTCGACATGAGCGGCCTCCCGTGCGGCAAGAAGGCGGCGCTGGCGACGACCGGCTATTTCGCCAAGCAGCGCCGCCGCCGCGGTCGTCAGCTCGGGCGGGTGCTGGCCGCGCTGTATCACGAGGTGGTGGTCGATCGGCTCTTCGCCGGGAATGTCCAGCTGCGCGCCGCGTTGCAACCGCTCGTCCTCGCGGCCGAGCAGGTCCTGGAGCTGGACGAAGCGCGGCGGCAGCGGACGATCCTCCGCATTGATGCGGGCGCGGGCGGGGTGGCAGACATCAACTGGGTCCTGCAGCGTGGCTATCAGGTCGTCGCCAAGGACTGCTCCACCGCGCGGGCGCGGCGCCTGGCCGAGAGCGTGGCCACCTGGTTCGCCGATCCCCGCCAGACGGATCGCCAGGTGGGGCTGGTGGTCACGCCGGCACCCGAGTACGATACGGTGCCGTCACAACGGGCGATCACGCGGGTCGCCGTCCGCTGCCGCCAGGCTTCCGGGGACTGGGGCGTCGGGGTGGATATCTCCACCCTGCCCGTCGCTGCAGCGCTCCAACTCAGCGGCCTCGATCCTGCAAGCGCCACCGACCCCGCCGCCCTCGCGCTCGCCTACGCCTACCTTTATGATCTGCGCAGCGGCGGTGTGGAAACCGCCTTCAAGGGCGACAAACAGGGGCTCGGGCTCACGAAGCGCAACAAGAAACGTTTTGAGGCCCAGCAGATGCTGGTTGCGCTCACCCACCTCGCCCATAACGTCCTCATCTGGGCGCGCCGCTGGCTCGCGGCACATGCCCCGCGCCTGCGCGCGTTCGGGATCAAGCGGCTGGTGCGCGACGTGTTCGGCGTGCACGGGACGGTGGAGAGTGGCGACGGGCGCGTGCTGGCGGTCGCGCTGAACCCGGTCGACCCGCTTGCCGCGTATCTCCTTGCCGCTTTACGCGCGATGGCCGCCGCGACGACCGTTCAGATCCGGCTCGACGAGACGTAGCACCCCTCTGCCAGCCGACAGAGGGGTGCGTGCCGCCAATTCGGGCGAAAGTTGGGTAGATAGGCAACTGGCAGGTATTACGCAAGAAGCGGTGCGGCTAAAAACCCAGCACCAACCCCTCACTGGTCGTACACGAACTGCTACGGGGACCATGCGCGGCCTCGATACCGTCGAAGCTGTGCTGAATGAGCTGCGCCAAACGCTCGATGAAGGCCAACCGAACTGGGAGAAAAAACGTCGCTTACTTGGGATATTGGTCGAGTCGATCACCGTAAACACTAGCGAAGCCGATGGGGAAAGTGTGCCGATGTCCATATCCGCTACCGGTTCAATTCCCCTCCTGCTATCACGACGGCACGGCGAGCAGGGCGACGTCCGTCGGCGCCCGCACCCGATCGAACGGCGTTCCGGTGCGCTCGTTGGAGGGCCACCGACAGGTGCGGCAGCCGAAGGTGCGAGGACCCGGCGCCATCCTCTGGGCCGCTCGGCCGTGGTCATCACGGCGCAGTGGGGGCGGGGCCCTGTCTCCTCCTCCCGTCGCGTCAACCGCCCGACGCTACCGGAGGTAACCCAGCGCCGCCGGGGGGCCGGTCTGAAATCCGACGCAACCCCTCATCGTCGTGGGCGACCTACGCGGCCGATGGTCCGGCGCGGCGGCGCGATGTCGCGGGTGGCCCCATCCACCGGTACGCCCGTGAGGCGTCGTAGCGACCCCCCGCCGCGTGGGCCTCGCCGCGCGGATCGCCGCTTCGCATGGTACACGATGATCTCGGCGGGGAAGCGGTAACCCGCGTAGGCGGGGGCGGCGACCCCCTCTTTCGTACCGCAGGTATCGCGCGCTGGCTACGCCGAATCCCAGGTTGACGGTGCCCCCACGGGGCTAGCGCGCTGTGGCTTTACTCAGCGAGGGGAAGGGGTTGAACGCCGTCATGGGGGCCTTCGTGGGGGCGCAGCGCGCACAGGTGAAGTTCCGCCGCGCGTACCCGAGGGCCGGGTCCTGGGGGTAGTGGAGCTCGACGTGCAGCTGGGGCTGGCCCGCGGCGTTGCCCGTCTCGCCCATCGTGCCGACCGGGGTGCCGGTATCGACCCCGTCGTGCGCCGTGTTCACCCCAGCCAGCATCCCCCGGAGGAGGTCGTCGTCCTGCAGGTGGCAGTAGTGGACGAAGTAGCCCCTGCTCCGGCTGTCGGTGCTGTAGAGCCAGAGATAGTTGCCGTAGATATTGTCCGCCCCGCTGCCGGCGGGGTACGCCCAGGGCGGCTTGATGGCCGCGTTCTCGGCGTAGACCCCGCCGACGCAGACGGCCGCGACGCGCCCGGCGAGCGGGG
>DATCMP010000408.1:0-1522 GCA_036563365.1 Thermomicrobiales bacterium | reverse complement strand
CACAGCCGCCGCCATTACAACGCGGGACGGCGCTCTTCTCACATCAGGTGATCGTGCCATTCATGGCTCGACGCAGGGGCGTGGAGTTGCTCCATTTTCCCTACATCCCCTTCAATCCCTCGCACCCCGGCCCAACACTCTGGCAGGCTACCCCAACGATCGTGACCCTGCACGACTTAACGCCGCTGATCTATGCCTCGCGTGTGCTCGCCAATGCGCGTTACCGGCGCTATTATCGCCTGGTCTTGCGCGCCTGCGCCCGCGCGAAGGGAGTCCTCGCGGACTCCGCGCAAACCGCCGCCGACGCCCGGCGCTTCGGCGTGATCCCGATGGCGCAGCCGATCCGGGTCGTGCCGCTCGCCGCGCCGCAACGGCCACCGCTGCAACCACCGCAAACACCGGCGGTTGCGGCATTACTGGGGCAACCATTCTTGCTGCATGTGGGCGGAGCCGATCACAATAAGAATCAGCAAGCGGTGCTCGATGCCTACGCTATCCTGCGCGAACGCGACGAAGTCACGTTACCGCTCGTCCTCGTCGGGGGCCACCATCTCGACACGGTTGCGGCGACACGCCGCAGTGCACAGATCGAGGCGAGGATCGTCCGTCTTCGCGGATTACCGGCGAGCGACCTCTATGTGCTCTATCGCCACGCCGTCGCGCTAGTCTTCCCATCACACTATGAGGGCTTCGGTTTACCGATCCTCGAGGCGATGGGCGAGGGTTGTCCGGTGATAACAAGCGCGGGCGGCGCAACCGGCGAGGTCGCCGGTACAGCTGCCCTCCTCGTCAACCCGAACGATCCGACGGAAATCGCCGACGCGGCACTGCGCGTATTGCGCGACGAGGCCACTCGCACGCAGTTACGCACACGCGGCCTCGCCCATGCTGCCACATTCACCTGGGAGCGCACCGCGCGTGAGACGTTGGCAGCGTATCGCACCACCTTGGAGAGGGTTTGATGCGCGTCGGGATCGATGTCACTTACGCGGCGAAGCGCGAGGGGACCGGCACCTACATTCGCAATCTGGTGAATGCGCTCGCGCGCCACCCGGAGATTGAGATCATCACCTTCACTCGGCCACGTCTGGCCTTTGTACGCCTATTGCCGCGTCCATTCGCACGCCTGACGAACGGCCTGTTCAGCATCATCTGGCTCCAGATCGCCGTACCGATCATCGCTCGCCAGCAGCGGCTCGACCTCTTTCATGCGCCGGCATTCCTGGCACCGCTCTTTCTACCCTGTCCGCTCGTCGTTACCCTGCTTGATGCGTTCCAAAACTCGCTACGAGCGCAACCGGATCGCCTCTGGTCGCTCTATTTGCGCGCATTTAGCCGCCTGGTCGTTAATCGTGCCCACAAGGTGCTGACCATCTCGCACTATGCCGCAGAGGATTTGCGACACTTCTTCGACCTTCACGGGGATCGCCTCGTCGTGACACCGCTCGGTGTCGCTCCAGACTTTAGACATCTCACTGAGAAGCAAACCACACAACTTTTCGGGAACGGACAGCTGCCGGAT
>DATCMP010000399.1:0-2073 GCA_036563365.1 Thermomicrobiales bacterium | reverse complement strand
GACCGAACCGAGAGTCGTGGCGGATGAGGGCGGGTTGCGGGGTGGCGGTGGTGGACGTAGGCTTGGGTGACGGACCCCTCCCCCGGCCCCTCCCTCTTTAGGGGCGGGGTGACTCATTGGGACGTTGTCAACTTTCCCGCTACCACCGCGCTACTGGCGAGTCACCCTTCCCTCTTTAGGGGAGGGGCCGGGGGAGGGGTCGATCTTCCTTACTCCGCGACCGGCGTGAAGGGTCCGGTGATCTGCGTCAGCTCGATCCCGTTGTCGAACGGATCGCTGACCATCAGGCGGGGGCGGTTGTCGATCGCCGCCGCCTCGCGGATGGCGATGCCGTGCGCGGTCAGGTGGGCGCGCATCGCGTCGAGGTCGTCGACCTGGAGGCAGAGGTGGTTCCCCTGCGGCGCGACGTAATTCGGCGTCGAGAGCAAGTGGACCTCGTGCTCGTCGTCGCCCGCGTCGAACCAGATCACCGGGGTATCCCTGAGGCCGAGCGGGCGCGGCTTCTCCGGCAGGCCGAGGACGCCGGTATAGAACGCGCGGACCTCGGCCCCGCGCCCCGCCTCGAAGCCCACGCTGACCTGTTGCACACGCTGTACTCGCGGCATCGTCGTTTTCTCCTCATCGCGCCCGCGCCCCCGGCGACCCTTGCGCCGGGGGCGCGGGCGCATCGCCGTCCATTCTACCGCATCGGCGGGGTCAGTCGGCGCACAGGGCGTCGAAAAGGCGCTCGTGCTGCGCGGTCGAGCGGACGGTGATCCGCAGGTGGCCCGGCAGGTACGGGTGGTGCGCGTAGTTGCGGACGACGATCCCGTGGCGTTCCAGGCGCATGGCGACGGCTTGCGCGGCCTCCGGGCTGCCCCAGTCGGTCAGCAGGAAGTTGGTGATCGACGGGTAGACGTGCGCGCCCGCCGCGCGGAGCCCCGCCGCCAGCGACCCGCGCGCCGCCGCGATTCGGGCAACGTTGGCGCGCATCGCCGGGAGATCGCGCAGCCCGGCGGCAGCGATCTGCGCCGTGACGACGCTGATGCTGTTCGTCGGGCGCAGACGGCTCAGGAGGTCGATCGCCTCCGGCTGGGCGACGGCGTAGCCGAGGCGCATCCCGGCCAGCGCGAACGCCTTGGACATCGTGCGGACAACGATCAGGTGCGGGTAGCGGGCGAGGAGCGGGATCGCCGACCAGTCGCCGAACTCGGCGTAGGCTTCGTCGATCAGGACCGGGCAGGGGCTGTCGGCGATGATCCGCTCGATCGTCGCCGGATCGAAGGCGTTGCCGGTCGGGTTGTTCGGGGTGCAGAGGATCAGCAGCTTGGCCCCGACCGCCGCCGCCAGCAACCCCTCCGCGTCCGGGTTGAAGGCGGCGTCGAGCGGGCAGACACGGACCGTCGCGCCCAACTGCTGCGGGCGCAGGGTGTGGACCGGGTAGGTCGGGGCGGTGACGACGACCGCGTCGCCGCGATCCAGAAAGGTCTGGCAGATGATCGCCAGGATCTCATCGGCCCCTGCACCGACCAGGATTTGCGCCGGATCGACGTCGCAATAGACACCGAGCAGGCCGGTGAGTTCATCGTAGGAGGGGTCGGCGTACTCCTGCGGGCCGCCGAGATCGCGGGCTGCGGTCATCGCCGCGTGCCAGGAGGGCGGGGCGCTCGGCACGGTGTTGAGGTCGAAGCGTAAGATCGCGTCGGCGGGCAACCGATGGCGGGCGGCGATGACGGTGTTGGGGGCTTCCCAACCGTACGGTTCGATCTCCACGACCGAGCGACGAGCGAAGTGCGCGAGCATGACTCCTCCGTGCGGGCGTACACCGTCATGGCCCGGTTGCCATGACGCCAGACGCGCAAAGCCCCTTCCATCCAGTGCCGGGACGAAAGGGGCCTCTCGTGGTACCACCCGCATTCGGAGGCATCGGGCTGCCTCCCTCATTCGCGACCGTTAACGGTGGTCACCGGGTCTCCTCCAGCGCGGCCAGATCGGCGCACCACGGAACCAGCTCGGGGGTGGGTTCGGCCAGGAGTGGGTGGGCAGGCTCGCAGTCGGTGGCCTCCCTCTCTGGAACACCGCGTGCCTGGCGTA
>DATCMP010000394.1:0-6436 GCA_036563365.1 Thermomicrobiales bacterium | reverse complement strand
GCGCCCTGCTGATCGACCTTGCCGAGACCGGCACCCCGGCCACCTGTCCCCACGGCTCGCCGATCATCCTCCACCTCGATGAAGCGCTGCTCACCCGCCAGTTCGGCTGGTGAGCGCCATGCGCGCGAGGGAGCCGGGCCGGTGAACAGCGCCGAGCGCACCTGGCTCATCCTCAATCCCGCAGCGGGCAAAGGGCGTGCGGAACAGATCTGGCCGACCATTGCCGCACGTTTGCAAACGTGCGGGATACGGTTTACCCAGGCGGTCACCTGTGGGCCGGGCGATGCCAGCCTGCTGGCGCAGCAGGCACTCGCCGACGGTGCGACACAACTGATTGTGGTGGGCGGCGATGGCACACTCAACGAAGTCGTCAATGGACTCGCGACGGCGCAAATTGAGAAGGCGCGCCTACCGACGCTCGCCCTGCTGCCGCTCGGCACCGGCACCGATTTCGCGCGCGGGTATGGTATCCGTTCGCTCGATGATGCCCTCATCACATTGCAGCACGGCCAACGACGCACCCTCGATCTCGGCGTCGCCCGCTTCCGCGATCCGCGCGGCGCGGAGCAAGAACGCGCCTTCGTCAATGTCGCCGACTGTGGACTCGGGCCAGTCGCCAGCCAGCAGATCGCGCGCGTCGATCGGCGGCTCGGGAGTGGGGCCTATCTCTACGGCGCGTTGCGCGCCATCGCCGCCTATGCGCCGGTGCCGACGCGGATCGCGGTCGATGATCGCGTCGTCTACGACGCGCCCTGTGGGCTGCTGGCGATCGGGAATGGCTGCTATTTCGGCGGCGGGATGCGTATCACCCCACTCGCCCACACCGACGATGGGCTCCTGGATGTCGTGATCCTCGGCGCGACCGATCGGCGCACGCTGGTCGGCGAGTTATTGCCGCGCGTCTATCGCGGGAGCCAGCTGCGGCACCCGGCGGTCCACTTTGCGCGCGGCACCGCGATCACCGTGGAAGCCGACCCGCCTTTACCACTCGAACTCGACGGTGAGATCGTCGGCACGACCCCGGCACGCTTCACCGTACCGCCCGCACGGCTCAGCCTCCTCGCCCCGCGTCGCGAGCGCCGCTCATAACTCACGGACCCTGGCGCGGCACCGCGCCAAACAAAACGGTGTCCGCCTTATCGCTTCACCCTCGACGCAAAATGCCCGTGCTGGAACTCAGTCGGCTATGATCATAACTAGGACAAAGAGGCTAGATGAAGACACTTGCAGATAGGCCGGTCCCGCTTCATACTTAATCTACGCACAATCGAAATTCGCCACGAGCCGGGAAGTTTGGACACCGACCCTGCGTATCGTTCAGGGTGGGGGCTTGCTGTTGTACTCATCCTATCGGGTACGGAGATAAACGCAGGAATGGCAAAAACACGGCACCAATCAGGTAACCGGACGGACCGGCAACATCAAGCGATTCCCCTCCTGCGCGAATGGTTGGTATTAGAAATCGTCGGGCATATCGGGCTGATCGTCCTGCGACAGGTCGGCGGCACCTGGTGGAGCTGGCCTACCGGCGGGCCGTTCGCCTACATCGATGTGAGCAATGCGATGCTCCTGGGCGACGCCTTCTGGGTGCTCGCCGTGGTCTGCACCAGCGTGATCCGGCGCGGCCTGCTCGACGAGTGGGGTCGCTGGCTTGGGATAAGCCCGATCTTCAACGCAAGGGCATGGCAACCCTGGTTCATCCCCGGCTGTGTTCTCGGTTGGGTCGTCCTGGTGGTCGGGGATAGGGGCGCCGCCTACATTCTCGGCTTGCCCGGTGGCGTCGCATTCGAGCTGTATCATGCCCTCTTCTTCGGCTATGTCACCGCCAGGCTGATCGCTTGCACACTCCAGCTGGGCGCGGCGGGACGACTGATCGCACACCGCTGCCGACGCGCCTCGCGGGCAGATGGACCCTGGCCGTATCTCCCGGTCGGGATCGGTGCGGTCGCGGGGGTCGCGCTACTCTGCGCTATCGTTTACATCCAAATCTTCACGCGCGGCGGCTCTCTACAAACCGAATGGGCGCTGTTCGCGCGCAACTGACGGGCAACAAGAATCGACGTTACAAGGCGCGGCGCACCTTGTGCTTCTCATCATCGAGGACCTACCGAACGCCCGCAGTCGAGGCTGCCCGCGCACCCTGCGACGCGCCCAGTCCTAACCCCGGCGGTATCGTCACATCTGCTACAGCGGGGCTATTGACAAAGCTGATCCGAGGGAGGCTGCCACCACCGATCACCCCGCTCGGTGAAGCGCCGAGCCAATCTTGCAAGATCGTGCCGTAGACCGAGCGGAAGTCGATCCCGAACTTCAGGTCGCCGTTGTCGAGATCGGTCAAGCTGGGGTGGTTGCCGTAGACGCCCGCCTTCACACCGCCGCCCATGATGTAGAGCGACGAACCAGCGCCGTGATCGGTCCCAGCCGAGCCGTTCTCCACTACCCGACGCCCAAACTCCGAGAAGGTCATCACCATCACGTCGTCCAGTTTGCCGAGCCCTTCCAGATCGCGCAGGAACGCCTGCACCCCTTCCCCAACGATATTCAGCAGGGTGTTATGGGTGCGACCCTGTCCGGCATGGGTGTCGAACCCGCCGATCGTGATGTGGAAGACCTTTGTGCCGAGGTCGGCGGAAAGGATCTTGGCGATCGTTTGCAACCCGCGTGCGAAACCGTTAACGGGATACTGCGCGGTGCTCTTGTACGTCCCGGCGATCGTCTTCAGCTTGGCCGAAGTGTCGAGCGCTTCGGCGGCGGCGTGGCGGATGAAGCCCTCATACCCCGTCCCGCCGCCCCCATTGAGCGCCTTGAACGCATCGACCTGATTGCTGCGGTCGTTCGGGAAACGACCGTCGGTCAGGAAATCGAAGCCGTCGATCGAACTGATCGAGGGGACGACACTCTGGCCGGTCCAGAACAATTTCGAGACGGTATCGGCTACGTCCACCCCTGCGAGCGGGCGATCCTCGCCGGAGCAGGAGTTGTTGAGGTAACGACCGAGCCACCCGGTCGGTTCAACGATACCGGGACGTGCTGAGGTCCAGATATCGGTCGCCCGAAAATGCGAGCGGTTCGGGTTCGGATAGCCGACTCCCTGCACCAGGGCGAGATGCCCGCTGTCGTAGAGCGCCTTGAACGGTCTCAGCGCCGGGTTGAAGCCAATCTGGTCGTTCAGCGGCAGCACCTCTTTTTGCGGGATCGCGATCGTCGGACGCATCTTGTAGTAGGTGGGGTCGGCGTATGGCACCACCGTATTGAGGGTATCGTTCCCACCGCCGAGTTGGATCACGACGAGCGAGCGCTTGCTGCTCGGGCCGGTCATGCACCCTTCATCGGTGTTCGCCATGACCTCGACCGTGCGCGTCAGGAATGTCGGCGCGGTCACCCCCATCGCCACCATCAACGTGCCGCGCTTCAGGAATGAGCGTCGTGAGAAGGGCATCGGCGGCTCCTTTCGGGGAGGTTAGTCGGCAGTCGGCGGTCGGCAGTGGCTGGACGGCGGGGTTAAGGCACCGCGCCAGCAGATAACTCTCTACTGCCGACCGCCGACCGCCAACTAACTCTGTAGATACGTCGGACTCGCGGCGATTAAGTGGATCAACCCACGGACTTTCGAGTCGAGGGCTTTGGCGTTGAGAGTGAAGGGGACCGACTGCCCTTGATCGTTCAGCTTCAGATAGTTGACGAGGGTGGCCCGCTGGTCGGCGGTGGCGATCCCATCGAGCATGAGCCCGATGAAGTGATCGGCCAGGGCTTCGGGGGTGGTCAGCGTCTTGCCCGTCATCAGCAGGCTCGGGTCGAAGATCGAGACGTTGGCGTTGGTCTGGCGGGCGGTCACGAGTTTGTTGGCGTAGTTCGCCCGCTCCAGGATACTGCCGGGGCTGATCCAGCCGAGGCCGCTCGTCCAGCCGCCGACGTTCGGCGGATTGAATACCTCCTGCCCCATCCTCCGGGCGACTTGCACCGTATCGCGCGTTGGCGTCGTCAAGCCGAGCGCCCGCATCAGGCCCGCCACATATTCAGCCGGGCCTTTGATCTTCGCGCGATAGGCGCGCTCCGAAGAAAATTCGGGTGAGAGCAGGATCGCGCGCAGCAGTTCCCGCACATCGTAATTGCGCGCGATCAGGAGATCGGCGAATTGGGCGACCGTCGCCGCCTCCGGGGCATCCCAGACGAAGAAGCTGAAGAGCTTCCCCGCGATGAACCGCGCACAGGCCGACTGCGCCAGCACGATACGGATGATGTCGCCGCCATCCCAATTACCGGTCTGCCCGAGAAATGTCTTCTGACCGGCGTCGTGCTGCTTAGGATCGAACGCGAACTCGCCGCTGATATATTGCTTACCGGCTCCGGTCGAACGCTCACCTTGAAAAAACCAACCGGTGAACGCCCGCGCCGAAGCTTTCACATCGTCCTCGGTGTAGTTCCCGATCCCGAGGCTGAACAGTTCGAGGAATTCGCGCCCGTAATTCTCGTTCGGCGCCTTCACCCGATTCTGATTGCCGTCGAGCCAGAGCAACATCGCCGGATCTCGCGAGATGCCGAGCGCGAGATCCTGGAAGTTGCCGAGACCAAGGTTGAGGAAGAGCTGATACTGTTTCCGCATCAGCGCGGGGCTGTTGACCTTCGACTGTGCGGTGGCGAAATGGCCGTGCCAGAAGAGCGCCATCTTCTCTTGCAACGGCGATCGGGTGTTGATCATCCGGTTGAACCACTCGATCTGCAGATCGGCGAATGCGGTCTGATTCGTTGCCGGATCGAGATCGAGGGCGGCGAGGCGCGCATCGAGTTCGGGATACGGCGTCGTCTGCGGATTAAGCAAGCGCTCGACCGCGCCCTCGTAGCCGAGGGCCAGATATTCATCAACCTCGGCGGCGGTCGCGCCGAAACCGGCACGCCGCAGCAGATGCGCGATCCTCGCACGAGCCGTTATCTCGACCATAAACCCTCTCCTCGAAGTAGTGTGAGGCTGTGCGCGTCGCGAACGGCTCAATCGAGCCGGATCGACTTTCGACCACGGGCAACGAAAGCCGCATGCCATCCGTTATCGCGCCGCTGCTCCACGACAATCAGTATACGCAGCCGCCAAGCTGCCGTGGCGAAATTCGCAGATCTCTTACAAAGGTTTTACCGACTGATCGTATTCGTCTGAGCTTCATCCCCACAATAGCCTATTGGTCACGGCACGTACCAGCGCCCGCTGACAAATTATTGCGTTCCGGCGCAGGGCTACGGTACACTTCCTAGTGTCCGCCAGCACGCTAGACCACACGCAATTCAGCACGAAGGCTGCTGTTATGCGACAAATGTTGACCGACCGCCATCACGACCGGCTCGGCTCGGCATGCCGGACAGTGATGACCGGTGCTATCGCCGCGATCGAGATATTGTCCGCAACGCCGAATTGGTAGGAAAGGGGTGGCAACGGTGAGGCGCGGGAGAATAGCGCTCGCCGTTGCGTGGCTCCTCCTGACAGCGACCCTCGCGGCGTGCAGCACCGCCGGGCCGACGACCCCGGCCAACACCGTGCCCGCGGCCAGCCCGACGCGCGGCGTACCCGGTACACCAACCCTGCCGCCGACCCCACCAACAGCAATACCGACGAGCACAAGTAGCTCGCCAACGGTCGCACCAGCACAAACTGCTACTCGCGGCAGCATAGCGACCGCCACGCGTGGCGCGGCGATCCCCTCTCCAGCCCTCCAACCGCGCGGCACAGTCCCAGCAGGCTGGAAGATCTATCAAAGCACGCTGTCATTCGCGATCGCCTACCCGTCCGATTGGCGCGTCGACGATCGATCATCCGCCGGGCTCGTCTACTTTTATGCGCCGGTTCCCACCCAGACGACATTCCTGGTCATCGCTACAACCGGCAAGCCGCAGCCGGAGGTGAATCTTGATGTGCTGCGCGATAACTGGTACCAATCACGCACGCGGACCTGCACAGGTTTCGCCATCGAGCGCACCGCACAGGAACGGTACGCCGATATCGAGTTCGCGACCGTCGGCGCGACCTGCGACATCCAGCAGCAACTCGCCTATAGCTATACCGGTCTCGGTTTGCGGCAGCAGGTGCCGTGGATCTTCGAACTGAATGCGCCCTACGCCAGCTACGATCTCGCGTATAGTCAAGCGTTTAAACCGATGCTCGATTCCTTCGCCATCTACGACGCAGCACGGCGTTGAATGTGATAACCGGCGTTTCAATGACCGATCCCGATGAAGCATGGCAAGGCACCTTGGCGCGGGCATTACTGATAATTGTGCAAAATTCGGGACAGTAATCGCGCAGAGAGGGGGGATGAAACAGCTTAGGGGATCGGGACGTACTATCCGGTGATGGATCTCGCGTTGGACGAAATGGGGCACTTTCGTAAATACGCTATGAGGAAAGTAACGCACACCGCGAGAGGCTACAGAACGCGCGTGTGTTGGGGGA
>DATCMP010000393.1:0-2180 GCA_036563365.1 Thermomicrobiales bacterium | reverse complement strand
AACGCCATCGCTTATACCCCGACAGGTGGGATCGTCTCGATCAGCCTGCGCACCGAGGGTGCAGACAAGGTCGTCTTGAGCGTGGCCGATACCGGGATCGGGATCCCGCAGGAAGACCTCGACCGGATCTTCGAGCGCTTCTACCGCACCGATGCCTCGCGCGCCCGCACTTCCGGTGGCTTCGGGCTCGGCCTCGCGATCGTCCGCGACCTCGTCGGGGCGATGGGCGGTGAGATCGCCGTCAGCAGCACCGTCGGCGAGGGCAGCACCTTCGCCGTCACCTTGCGAACGGCGCGGCAACTCCCGCAGGGGGCGGAAGGCGGCGCAACGAGAAGGATTGCGGCGACGGAGACACGCCGACAGCAATCCCAACCACCGCAGCCGGAGCAAGTTATCCCCTGGTAAAGCTGGCCGTGGCGCGCGCCGACAACGCCATCGAGCGACGGCTTCCATCAGGGAAGTCGCTTGGAGGGCGCTGGCTCTCCGGGAACCCTATGCTATACTGCCGTAGGTCGATGAATAGGTCAGGTGCTAATGAGTCGTGACCCTTTCATCCGCACGTAGCGCGACGGACGAATAATGGGAGGGATCAGCCTGACATGGGCTACGACGCGTACGAAGTTCCGCGTACCGATGACACGACCGACGATTGTTATTCACCCACCGATGATCATACTCTGACGGGCGACGATCTCCACGAGGAATGCGGGATCTTCGGGGTTTATGCCCCCGGCGCGGATGTCGCCCGGATGACCTTCTTCGGGCTCTTCGCGCTCCAACATCGCGGGCAGGAGAGCGCCGGCATCGCCGTCTCCCACGCCAGCGGCGCTGAGCCTCTGGCGGTCCATCGCCACATGGGCCTCGTCTCTCAGGCATTCACCGAAAAAGACCTCCTGCGCCTCCGGGGCGACCTCGCGATCGGCCACACCCGTTACTCCACCACCGGCAGCAGCAATATCGCCAACGCCAGCCCGTTCCTCACCCGTTCGAGCCTCGGCGAGATCGCGGTGGCGCACAATGGCAACCTCACCAATGCCGATCGATTGCGGGCCGAATTGGAAAGCGAGGGGGAGCATTTCCTCGCCTCGACCGACTCCGAGATCGTGGCGCGCCTGATCGGTGCCGCGCATGGCGAGACGATCATCGATAAGTTGCGCCGTGTAATGCCGCGCATGCTCGGGGCCTATAGCCTCACGATCATCACCCCCACGCAGATCATCGGTGTGCGCGACCCGCTCGGCGTACGGCCGCTCTCGCTGGGGCGACTACCCGACGGCGGCAACGTGATCGCCTCGGAATCGTGTGCCTTCACCACGGTCGGCGCGGAGCTGGTGCGGGACATCCAGCCCGGTGAGATCGTGGTGATCGATGGGATCGGTGCCGATGGGGTCCGTTCCTTCACCGGCCAGCAATCCGAGCGGCATGCCTCCTGCGTCTTCGAGATGATCTATCTCGCCCGACCGGATAGCGCGATCGGCGGTCAACGCCTCCACCTGGCGCGACAGCGGATGGGCGCAGAACTCGCCCGCGAGTCGCCGGCGATCGCCGATGTCGTCGTCGCCGCGCCGGACTCCGCCACCCCCGCCGCGCTCGGTTATGCGCGGGAGAGCGGCCTCCCCTATGTGGAGGCGCTGATCAAGAATCGTTACATCGGGCGCACGTTCATCCAGCCGGATCAACGGTTGCGTGAGCTGGGCGTCGGGCTCAAATTTAACGCCTTGCCAGAGGTTCTGGAGGGGAAGCGCGTCGTCCTGGTCGAGGATTCGATCGTGCGCGGCACCACCAGCCGCCCGCTGATCGAACTGCTGCGGAAGAACGGCGCGACCGAAGTCCACATGCGCGTCCACTCGCCGCCGATGATGTGGCCCTGCTACCTCGGCGTCGATACCGGGCGGCGGTCCGAATTGATCGCCGCGTATAAGACGGTCGAAGAGATCCGCGAGTATATCGGTGCCGACTCGCTCGCCTACCTCTCCGAAGAAGGTCTGACCCGCGCGCTGCAAGTGCCGCGCAACGAGTTCTGCTTCGCCTGCTTCAACGGCAATTACCCGGTCAGCGTGCAAATGGAATTCGACAAACTCACACTGGAAACCCCGAGCGCCGCGCCTATCCCCGCCGACATGGCGGTCACCGGTGACTGAGCGAGTCGTGAGTCGTGAGTCGAAGGTCGTGAGTGATTG
>DATCMP010000508.1:0-2077 GCA_036563365.1 Thermomicrobiales bacterium | reverse complement strand
CACGACTCACGACCCACGACTCACGACTTCCCCAGCGCCACCAACACACACGACCCCGACACCACGCGCAGGCCGAGCGACGCTGCGTGGGCCACGTTCTCCGGTGACGCGGCACCGGGTTGGAACCAGAGGCGCGCGATCCCCGCGTCGGCCGCTTGGTTGGCAAGGGCCAGGCCGAGCTTGGGCGGGATAATCACGCTGACGACATCCGGCTGCTCCGGTAATGCCGCGAGCGACGGATAGCATGCCTCGCCCTCGATCTGCTTGGCCCGCGGGTTGACCGGATAGACCCGATAACCGCGCCCTTGTAACGCTTTATAGACGCGATAGCCCCATTTGGACGGGTTGGTCGATGCGCCAACCACCGCCCACACGCGCTGCTCCAGGCACTCCACGATCAATGCCCGTTCGTCGGTCCGCAAGACTGGCTGATCGCGCATCGTGATCTCCCCTGATCGTGCAGCACCCATCCCGCGAGAATCACACGGGGCAATTGCCCACTCTTCTCTCCAAACGACCGATACGGGTGGCGGTATTCCACCCCGGTAACGTCGATCCTGGCATGACCCGCTGATCGCCACTTGCCAACATCACCTGTGGTACAGTATCCCCGCTGTGTACGTTCGATATACGTTCACGTCTTTTCCTCGGGGTTGTCGGCGTAATGGCGCGGGGAGGGAAGGAATGCGGCGGCTTGGCGCACTCGCACTGGTGATCGTGCTACTCCTGGGCGGCTTACCGTTCGATACGGCGCGCGTTGCGGCAAGCGCCCCGACCCCTATGGGGCGGATCGTCTATCAGGGGATCGACCGCGCGCTGCACATCGCCCAGGCAGACGGCAGCGGCGACAGCGTCATTCCGACGCGGGGGCAGGTCTTCACGCCGCGCTGGTCACCGGCAGGCGACAGGATCGTCTACAGCGATGAACTCGCCGAGGCTCCGTACGTGGGGCAGTTGGTGGTGCTCGATCCGGCCACCGCCACGAGGCGCGTCCTGGTGACGTCCGAGTCACGCGACCAGGACCTCGACATCTACTGGTCGTACCTCCAGCCGCGCTGGACGCCCGACGGCACCGCCGTCGTCTATATCCGCAGCGGCGGCAGTCGCCTGACGGCCGTCATGCGCGTCCCGGCGAACGGTGGCACGCCCGAAAAGCTCTTCGACGGGATCAGCAGCACGCGCTTCGATCTCTCCCCGCGCGACGGGCGCTTCGCGCTCAGCGACGACGCCTTCGCCGAAGAGGCGGTCCAGGGTTCGCGCCTCGTCCTGATCAGCCCGGAAGGTTTCTTGCAACGTACGCTGTTGCCGCGTTCCGGCGTATTCTACTTCCAACCGACCTGGACGCCCGACGGCAACGGCATCGTAGTGCGGCGTCAGGCCGCGCGCGAGAGCGCCACGGCTACCCTCGTCCTGATCAACCCCGACACCGGCGTGCAACGCGAACTCGGCACCGTTGCCGGTGGCAGCAGCTTCACCTTCTCGCCCGATGGCGCTTGGATCGCGGTCGCGGCGGGTGATACGAAGCGGCTCAGCCTGATCGCATGGGACACGTTTCAGGAGGGACCGATCCTCGGGCAGGGTGCGGCCCCCTCATGGGAACCGGCTCTGCCCGTACGCACCTTCCCCGAGACCGGCTTCTCCGTCGGCGGGCGGTTCCTCACCTACTGGTCGGCGAATGGCGCGCTACCGATTTACGGCTACCCGTTGACCGGCGAGATCCGCGAGCGCTTGGAAGACGGCAACGAATACACGGTCCAGTATTTCGAACGGGCGCGCTTCGAGTACCACCCGGAACAGAGCGATCCGCGCTATCAGGTCTTGCTCGGCCAGTTCGGGCGACGGATCCACCCCGCCGATCCCCCCGCCCCGTCGTTCACCGGTGGCACCTACTTCCCGGAAACGAAGCACAACACCCAGGGGCGGTTCCGGGACTACTGGCGGGCCAACGGCGCGCTGCCCCAGTTCGGCTACCCGATCACCGAGGAGTTCACCGAAACGCTCGAAGACGGTAAGCAGTACACCGTGCAGTATTTCGAGCGCGCCCGCTTCGAGTACCACCCGGAACAGAGCGATCCGC
>DATCMP010000359.1:0-3183 GCA_036563365.1 Thermomicrobiales bacterium | reverse complement strand
GAACACGTTCTCTCTCACGACTCACGACCCACGACCCACGACTACGCTAGTACCTCGGCCAGCTCGGCGTATTCGGCCCCGCCGGTAAGGCTGAGGAAGATATCCTCAAGGGAACCGGAGCCGCCCTGCCGCAGTTCGGCGAGGGTGCCAGCGGCGACAATCTCGCCCTTGTTGATGATCACGACCCGGTCGGCCATCCGCTCGGCGATTTCGAGGATGTGCGTGGAGAGGAAGACCGTCACGCCACGCGAGCGGAGTTGCACCAGCAGGTCTTTGATCAGGCGGGCCGAGCGCGGGTCCAGGCCGACGGTCGGCTCATCGAGGAACAGCACCTGCGGATCGTGGACCAATGCCCCCGCCAGGGCCATCTTCTGGCTCATCCCGTGGCTATATCCCTCGATCAGATCGCTGGCGGCGTCGGTGAGGTCGAAGAGGCGCAACAACTCGGCGGCGCGGGTCTCGGCCTGCGCGGGCGGCACCCGGTAGAGCCGCGCCATGAAGCGCAAATACTCCCAGCCCTTCAGCTTGCCGTAGAGGTTCGGGGTGTCGGGGACATAGCCGAAGCGGGCCTTCGCGGCGACCGAATCGCGCTGAATATCATGGCCGAGGATCGCCGCCGACCCGGCAGAGGGTTGCAGCAACCCGGTGATCATCTTGATCGTGGTCGTCTTCCCGGCCCCGTTCGGGCCGAGAAAGGCGACGATCTCGCCGCGCCCGATCGACAGATCGACCCCCTTGACGGCGACGTGTTCGCCGTATGTCTTGCGGAGCCCCCGCGCCAGCACAGCGGGGACATCCCCGATGGCATGATGGCCGTTGGTCAGCACTGCGGTATCCACGATGGTACCCATCTATTCTCACCCTTCGGTCGCGGGAACGTCGCCGCGACCCACCGCCTATCTACGGGTGCGCGGCACTGGTGGTGTCGGCCCGATCGATGCTTGGGCCGCACCAAAGAATTGTACCGCGCCGGGTGAGGTGAGGAGACGCCCTCTGCTCCCAAGTTTGGGGGCAGGGGGGCGTCTACTCCTAGCGCTCGGCGAAGTAGCGCTCATTCAGCGCGATGTACCGCTGCCACTCGGTCGGCACATCGTCCTGATAGTAGATTGCATTGACCGGGCAAACCGATTCGCAGGCACCGCAGTCGATACACTCGTTCGGATCGATGAAGAACATTTCCTGGCTATCGTCGTTGTGGATACAGTCCACCGGGCAGACCTCGACGCACGAGGCGTCCTTCACCCCTGTACACGGCTCGGTAATCACATACGCCATCGCTCACCCCCTTCATGCTCGCTGCTGGCGGGGTATCTCCCCACCGGCGAGTATGCGGTGGCGATAGCGGGGCGTCTTTGCGCTGGAACAAGGAGGGAAGATGAGTTATCGGCGTAGGGGATGGCGGGCGGTTGAACCCTGTGCCTCTATACACGGTTCAACCGCCCGCCATCCCCACATTGACACTTGCTACCGCCATTAGCCACCACCTCCCTCTCCCACCCTCACCCCTCCCCCGCCAACACCGCCAGTGCGGCGGCATCGAGGATCGTCACGCGCTCACGTAGGGCCAGGACGATCCCGCGCCGGTGCCGGGCACTGAGGACACGGCTTGCGGTGCTGAGGGTGGTGCCGGTGAGGTCGGCGAGATCCTGGCGGGAGAGGACGACGCTCTGAGCGGTGCCGCCAGGGGTAACCGGCCCGACAAGGCGGAGCAAGGCGCGGGCGATCCGCGCCTCGACATTGGCCGTCTCCGCGTCGAGGATCCGCGCCTCCGCCTCGCGCAATCGCGCGGCGAGATCGTTGAGCACCGCGAGGGCCAGCGCGGGGTGCCGGTGGAGATAACGGGAGAACTCGCGCGCCGGGAGTTGCAAAACCACGGCATGATCGAGCGCGCGGGCACTGGCCGGGTACGTGACCGCACCCCAGCCGCCCGCGACGCCGAACGGCTCGCCGGGCTGGATGAGGCGCAACACGATCTGCCGACCATCGGCGGCGGTGCGGATAATCTTCAGCCGACCGGTCGCGGCGATGTGGACTGTCTCGGCAGGCTGCCCCTCGTGGAAGACAAAGTCGCCGCGCGGGATCGTTTTGGCGTGGAAGAGAGCCGCGAGTTCGCCGATCACCGCGGGCGGGAGTGACGCGAAGAACGGGACGGCGGCGAGTAGCGCGGAGCGACGCTCGATCGTCCAGGCAGATTGCGGCGACGTGTGCGGCGGTACGGCGCTCATCCGCTTCTCCCTGCGGGTGGGGGCAACGTCTTTGCCCACAAGGGTGCCCAGCACAGGATACCGCGATTCCGCGACGTCAGATCAGTGCGCCCGCCGATCGAGGAAAGCACACGCCTCGGCAGTCGTGCGGCAATGCGCTATCTCGGCGGGGTCGCCCCCGGCCTTTAACCAATCGGCGAGGCGGCGGGCCTGGGCACCGCTGCCGGTGTCGCCGGTGAGGAGGGCGGGCAGGCTGAACCGCCAGCCGGTCGCGATGGCCGCACTGAACCGGTGCGGGTGGCGCATGACGAGGCGGGCAACCCGGATAGAATGTTCGTCCATCGTCGCGCCCGCTTCGAGTTCGGGAGCCCCGAGATTGCCGAAAGTGTGAGCACAGCTGGCACACCCGATCGGCCCGCCGCCCAGTTCGGCCCCGCACTCCTCGCAACGAAGCCGCGTCAGCGCGTAATCGACGATCGTCCAGGGGTGGCGCGTGAACTCGGCCAAGACAACCCTGGCGATCAGCGCCTCGTCCGGCGTTCCCGCCGCGATCCCTTCCGCCGCGAGGAACGCGACCCAATCCTCGCGCCAGATCGCCTCAAGCGCCTCATGGCAGCCCGGACACGCCGGATACCCGCGCCCGAGGAAATCGCCACACATTGGGCACGGCTCGACACCGACCGGACGCGGGACACGCCGCCCGGCAGGCGGGAGGTGCGGCGGATAGCTGGCATACGCCGGGGAGGGCATGGGAGGCCCCTTAAGTGACGAATGACGAATGACGAACATTGTACGGTTTATCCGTATGACGAATGCGGGGGAAGTGTGGACGCTGCGACTGAGGCGGGCATCGGGTGATCGGGACGGAAGGGGGCTGTACGGATGGGCAGGGGCAGCCTCCGCCCTTCCTCATGCATGGGTACGACGTCGCGGGGCGTGACTATCGCGGGTGGATGCCTGTCGGTGTGGGTCGCCGGAT
>DATCMP010000358.1:0-1698 GCA_036563365.1 Thermomicrobiales bacterium | reverse complement strand
CGCGGCTGACGGCGATCGGGGCGACTTCGCGTGCAGAGCCCGTGACGCCGACCGCCGGTTGGACGATCCTCTTGCCTTGGCTGGCGCTGACTGTGCTGATGCTGGCGACCACGCGCTCCTATTACGCCCATTACAGCGTGGAGTTGTCGTTGCCCCTGGCACTGCTGGCCGGGGCGATACCGCTGGCGATTGGCCGGTCGCTGCTCGCGGGCTGGGGTACGCGTGTCTATGGATTTGCCCTTGCCGGCACCCTCGTCGCCTTCTGCGCCTTTTTCGGGCCGATCGCATGGCGCTCGAATCTGGTGCATCAGCCCGATCGGCTCTATACGATCGTTGGTCGTTACGCCAGCGATGCCGTCGGGCCGACCGGATCGGTCTTCGCGCTCGACGCCCAATTCCCGTTCCGCGCGGCGCGCCGTCCGGCGCGCGAGGAGAACAATCGATTCATCGTCGATGGTTATGGGATGTTGCTTTATCATGGCTTGCGGATTGAGACAATGCCGTTGGGTGAGCGCTTCGGCAAGTTGCGCGCATCGCGGGGTGACGATCCGTACGCGATCATGTGGCGTCCGGCCCCGCAAGAACAGTTACGCGCCGCCATGTCGCGCTCCGACCTCGTGGTCATCGATCAGAAGTCGGATGGGCGCTTGACCGATGAGACGCGCCGTTGGCTCGCCGCGCGCGGGGTGTTGGTGGAGCGCCAGGAACGCTATGTCATCTACCGTATCCCGCGTTAAACCGTCGATGCCCCCGCCTGCGGCCACTCGTCCCGCCGCCGCCGATTGGCTCTGGCGGCTCCTACCGCTGATCGTCTTCGTTTTCCTTGCCGTAACACAACCCGGCCTGACGCGAGGCGATATGGCTGGCGTCTACACAACCGCCGCGAGCCTCGTCGAAGATGGGTCGTTCGCGATCGATGGCTACGTCGCGGCACTCTCACCGAGCGCCATCTCCGCCGATGCGCCCCCCGCGGCCTATCCGTTGGTTGCCTATATCGCGGGGCATTATTACCATACTGCGCCGCCCGGTCGGGCGTTGGTCGCCATGCCCTTCTACGCGCTAGGAGCGGCGCTGGCACCGCGATTGGGTGCAGAGGCTCCTGCAATCCTGATGTCGCTGCTCGGGCCGTTCCTGGGAGCACTGGTCGTGGCGATCGTCTTGCGCCACCGGGAACGCCTGGGCCTCGACCGGACGCGCGGGGGGTGGCCTGCCGCGCTCGCGCTCATAGTCGTGCTGTACCTCTGGGGTGGCAGTCCCTCGGTGCCGCTCGCTGTCGCTGGCCTGGTCGTGCTCGGTGTTCCCGCCGCACGCGAACTGTGGATTGGTCGCGGCTCCTGGCGCGCGGCGCTGGCTGTCGGTGCCCTGCTCGGTGGCGTCGTGTTGGTGGATTATCTCCTCGGTCTGCTGGGACTATTGCTCCTCCTGGTCCTGGCCGCGCGGCTGTGCCTGCGACAGCGTCGCTTCGTTGCAGGTCTGGCGCTGGTCCTTGGTGGCGGTGTGCCGCTCGTCGTTCTCCTGGCCTGGCAGGCCGGGTCATTCGGCGTGCCGTGGCGTTTGGCCTTTCGTGCGGCGGTCGATCCGGCGGATCGTTCCCTGCTCCGGTTGTTGCGCTTCGACAACGTCGCTGCGATCGGGGTCATGGGATTGGTGGTCAGCTTGCTTGCGGCATCGCTGACGACGCAGGGGCGCGACCGACGC
>DATCMP010000354.1:0-18629 GCA_036563365.1 Thermomicrobiales bacterium | reverse complement strand
GATCATGGTCGATTTCTTCCCCTGGCTCCCCGAGCGCCCCTACCCAAGGCTGCTGGAGAAGATGCGACCGGGCGACATCCACACGCACGTCTTCGCGCAGCAGTTCCCGATCCTCGATGCGGCGGGCAAGGTCAACGACTTCATGTTCGCGGCGCGGGAGCGCGGGATCATCTTCGACCTGGGGCACGGCGCGGCGAGCTTCTGGTATCGCAACGCGGTCCCGGCGATCGCGCAGGGGTTCGCGCCGGACTCGATCAGCACCGACTTGCACACCGGTAACCTCAACGGCGTCGTGATCGACATGGTGACAACGATGAACAAGGTGCTGGCGATGGGGGTGTCGCTGCCGGAGGTGATCGCCCGCTCGACGGTCGCCCCGGCGCGCGAGATCGGCCACCCGGAACTCGGCCACCTCGGCGCGGGGAGCGATGCCGACGTGGCGATCTTCGCGCTCGATGAGGGACAATTCTCGTTCGTCGATTGCGGCCCCGCGCGCCTCTCCGCTTCCCAGCGCCTCCGCCCGGTCCTGACCCTGCGCGCGGGCCAGATCGTCTACAACCCGAGCGGGATCGGCCTGGCGGAGTGGCCGGAGGCACCGCCGGAGTATTGGACCCTGCGGTAGAGGGGATTAATCGGCGACCGCTTAGGAAAGGCCGCCGCCATACCTCCTGATGAAGGCCATCCCCGCGACGATGATCACGATGCCAACGGCGAGGAGGGCGCTGGTCGTGCCGAAGGTGGCGGCGAGGCCCCACCGGTCGGCGACCGCGCCGAGGGCGGCGGGAGCGGTGGCACCTCCGATACTGCCCGCCATCGCGTAGAGGCCGACGGCACCGCCGCGATTCTCGACGACCGTGCGGTCGGCGACGAAGGTCTGCCCGGCGACGAGGTAACCCCCGAAGGCGAGGCCCTCGCCGATGAGCAGGACGGCCAATTGCCATGTCTGGTGGGCGAACGCGAGCGCCAGCATCGCCAGCGCGTCGAGGACCAGCGCGGCGAGCATGACCGACTGGTTGCCCAATACACGCGCGAGGATACCGTTCGGCACGCGCCCGAACGCGGAAACGAGCGCCCGGAGCGCGAAGAGCGCGCCGATCGTCGCCGCCGAGAGCCCGAGGGCATCGCCGTAGAGGGGGAAGAAGGTCGAGATCGCGCCGTTGAAGGTCCAACTGATCAGGAGGGTGCCGAGGCAGGCGAGCGCCAGGTCCGGTCGCCGTGCCAGCGCCAGGATGCCGCGCAGGCCGCGCCCGGCGCTGGTCTTGGCGGTGTCCGGGCGTGGACTGGGGAGGATCAGGAATGCCAGCGCACCGGCTGTTAGCGCGATGATCGCCCCCGCGCTGAAGGCGGCGGCGGTGCCGACGCGCCCCGCCACCTGCCCGCCGATGAGCGGCCCGATGGTGAAACCGACGCCCATCGCGGTGGTGTAGAGGCCGAAGGCCAGCGCGCGCTGGCCCGGCGCGGTGACATCCCCCAGGAGGGCCGCGCCGATCGGGAAGGTCGCGACGCCCGCCGCGCCGAAGAGGAGGCAGCCGACGAGCAGGAGCGGCAAGCCCCGTGCCGCGCCGACGGAGAACATGCCGAGCGCGAACGCCAGGATGCCCCCGCCGATCACCCGGCATCGCCCGATCCGGTCGGAGAGGAGGCCGATCGGCAGCGCCAGGCAGAGCGAGACGAGGCCGCTGCTCGCCGGGAGCCAGCCGAGCGTCGCCAGATCGAGGCGCAGCGCGCGGGCGTGGAGCGAGAAGGTCGGGGCGCTGATCCCGGTGACGGTGCTGGCGAGGACGATCACGAGGCAGATCCGCGCTACCTCGGCCGGGATGCGAATCCGGCGCACCACCGGGACGGGCTCAGACGCCATCCTCGCCATGCCGATCCCTTCTCGCTCGCCGGTGCGCGACCCCAGAACGCCTGACCACACCCTTCCAGCACTATAGGATGCCGCCGGGTGGGCGTCACCGTCCATTGGGACAGCGGTGGGCCGGGATCGCAATCGGCGTCCGCCACGCGCGTGGCGGACGCGTCGTCCGGCGCGCTCAGCACCCGCCGGTATGGAGTGGCCCACGTCGGCTCGGCGACCCGCACGAGGCGACAACGCTCAGGAGGATACGCCGTAGCGGGTGGCGATAGCGGCGGCGCGGTCGCGCAGGGCGTCGCGCAACCACCGCGGGGCGAGGGCTTCCGCGTCCGTGGCGAGTTGCCACAGCGCCCATTCGGCATGTCTCGCATCCTGGAAGGTAAGCTCCAGCCGCAGCCAGCCATCCGCATCGACGGCTTCGGCACGGATGGTCAGCGCGGTGCCCGCCAGGTCCTCACGCCGCGCCGGGTCCACCCGGACCAGCACGGCGACCAGGTCGCCGCTGGTCCGAAACCGCGCGCTGCGTTCCCGCCAGGGCCGGCCCAGATCGACCCGGTCTGGTCGCTGGGCGGGCTCGGCGAGTTCCTCGGCGGCCAGGACCCGGGACAGCCGGTAGGTGCGGTCCGCGCCGGATCGCGTCGCCAACAAATAGCCCTGGTCGCGCACGGTGACCAGGCCGATCGGGTCCACCGTGCGCCATTCCGGGGTCTGGTCCACGGCCGCGTAGTGGATACGCAGCTTGTGTCCGGCGAGCACCGCGCGCCGGACCGCGGCCACGATGGCGTCAGGCACCTCCTCATCAATCAGCCGCCGCGACAGGAGGTCGGCCTCCGGGTCGATGAGCAGGCGCTCGGCCGCGTCGGCCGCGATGCCCCGAGAGCTTTCGGGTAGCGCGTCGATCACCTTGAGCATCGCCGAAGCGAGCGCCGAGCCGAGGCCGAGTGCCTGCACCCCGCGCCGCGATCCGGCGACCAGCAAGGCAAGCGCCTCCTCGTGGTTCAGTCCGGTGAGCTCGGTCCGGAAACCGGGCAACAACGCGAAACCGCCGTGTCGGCCACGTTCGGCGTAGACCGGGACGCCGGCCGCGGACAGCGCCTCGATGTCGCGCAGCACCGTGCGGGTGGATACCTCCAACTCGCGGGCCAGCGCGACCGCAGACAGCCGACCGTCCCGGCGCAGCAATAGGATTAGTGAGACCAATCGATCGGCGCGCATACGAAAAACTATACCAAAATACACGACAGCGGATGTCGTGATTCGCTGGTAGGCTGAGCAACACGGCGGCAACGATGGTGGCTACCGCGCCGCTCGATGGGCCTACTGTTGATGAAGCGATTGGAGCTGATGTGGCGATGGAACGAACGGCGGTCAACCCGTGGACCTGGTCGGTGGAAATGGGGTACAACCAGGGCGAGGTCGTCTCTGGGCACGCGCGGACCCTCTACTGCTCCGGGCAGGCTGCGATGAGCGGCGACGGCAAGCCCCTGCATGCCGGTGACATGGCGGCGCAATTGGCCCTGAGCCTCGACAACCTGGAGGCCATCCTCGGCGAGGCCGACATGTCCCTCGCGAACCTCGTCCGGCTCAACGTCTACACCACCGATGTCGATCTGCTTTTCCAGCACTACGGCGTGCTGGCGTCGCGGTTGGGTGCCGCCGGGGTGGCACCGACCACCACGATGCTCGGGGTGACCCGCCTGGCGCTCCCCGGCCTGATGGTCGAGCTTGAAGGAACCGCCGTCGCGTGACGCGACCTCGCCGCCCCCGGCAGGGCAGCCGGTTGAAGCGGCGGGAGTAGCAACAAGGGGGATTTCCGGTGCTTAGAATGGTGACAAGCGGGGTCTATGGCTTCGATGGCGAGTCTTTCCTACAACGACTACGCCACGCTGACGTCCGCCTGCTGCTCGACGTACGCCAGCGCCGTGGGGTTCGCGGACCCGAGTACGCCTGGGCGAACTCCCTCCGGCTGCAAGCGGCCCTCGCCCAGGCCCGGATTGCCTACGAGCACCACCCCGAGCTTGCCCCGACCACCGCGTTACGCCAGCTCCAGTACACCGAAGATGACCGCCAAGGGGTCGGCAAGCGTTCGCGCCGCGAACTCGCCGCCGAGTACACCCGCCGCTACACCGCCGAGATCCTCGACCACGTCGACCTCACGCCGATCGTGTCGGGGCTGCGAGCGGTGGGACCGCAGCGCTGCTCTGTGTCGAGCGCGACCCGGAGGCTTGCCACCGCTCGTTGATCGCCCGGCGGTTGACCGAGGAGCACCACGTCACGATCGAGCACCTACGCCCGTTGTGACGCGTGCAGTCCCAGGGCTCGCGGTGGCAGCGATCGCCGTCGTTGCTCTGGACGTCTACCGCCACCCCTCGCGTCGTATCCCTAATCCCCCGCAGCCCGCTCGCCACGGAGATTTTTCTGTGCCGGTGATGAACGGCCCCGGGGGTATGCTGCGCCGCCATGCCGATCATCGGCGATCGCTCAATACCCCGCTGGCCGCTGAAAGCCGCCGGTGAGCGGCGCGATGGCCTGGGCGACCCCGAGGAGGCGCGCTTCGGCCCAGCGTTTTGCTACGAGTTGGACGCCGAGCGGCAGGCCGTCGCGGTCGCGGGTGTGGGGGATGGCGAGCGCGGGGTGGCCGGTGTAGTTGAAGAGGGTGGCGTGGGCGCTGGCGAGCCAGTAGCTCTCGTCGCGGTCATCGACGCGCAGGGGTGCGCCCGGTTCGCAGTGGGGGAACGCCGTCACCGGCGAGGTCGGGCAGAGGAGGGCGTCCCACCGCGCGAAGAATTGCTCCCAGGCGCGGATCGCGTCGTCGCGACTGTGCAGGGCCGCCAGATAGTGCGCCAGGGTGAGCGGCGGTGCGCCCGCGTCCTGCTCGAAAACGCCGACCATCATCCCGATCAACCCCCCGGCATCCAGGAGATCCTGGCCGAAATCGCGGTCCGGCAAGGCAGCCTCTTCGACGATGGCCCCCGCGTCGGCGAGTTGACGCGCCAGCCCGGTGACCGCGTCGCGGACTTCCGCCGCGACCGGGAGGCCGGGGAAGGTCGGGGCGACGGCGATCCGCAGGCCGGTCAGATCGAGGGCCGGGATGGCGTCGAGCGGCACCGGCGGCACCTCGGCGTCGCGCCCGTCCGGCCCGGCGATGAGGCCGTAGAGGAGTGCCAGATCCTCGACCGTGCGCGCCAGCGGCCCGGCGCAGGACATCAGGCGGACGCTGCGCGGCGTGCCGCGCGGATCGGGGACCATCCCGGTCAGCGGGACGCGCCCTTCGGTCGGCTTCAGGCCGTAGACGCCGCAGAAGTGGGCCGGGAGGCGGATCGAGCCGGAGAGGTCGCTGCCGATCTCGAATGGGGTCAGCCCCGCCGCCAGCGCCGCCGCCGCGCCCCCGCTAGAACCGCCCGAGGTCCGCGCGGTATCCCAGGGGTTGACCGTGCGCCCGAAGAGCGGGTTGTCGCACTGATAGTCGCCGAGCAGCGTCGGCACATTGGTCTTGCCGAGGAGCCCGCCGCCCGCCGCCTTGAGTCGCGCCGCCACGGTGCTGTCCTCTTGCGGCACAAAGTCAGCCAGCGGCGGGAAGCCGATCGTCGTCCGCATCCCCGCCGTCGCGAACGCATCTTTCAGCGTGAACGGGACGCCGTGCAGCGGCCCCCAGCACTCGCCGCGCGCCAGGGCCGCGTCGGCCTCCCGCGCGCGGGCGCGGGCGCCGTCGGCGTCGAGCGTGATTATGGCGTTGAGCGTCGGGTTATGCCGCGCGATCTGCGCGAGGTGCGCGTCCAGCACCTCTGTGGCAGAAAGATCGCCCGCCCGAATGGCGGCGGCCAGGGTTGTCACGCTGGCGTAGACCGGTTCCATTGTGGCCTTCTCTCTGCTGCGGTCACATCCGAGGGTCATCGTGCCCCACTCACCGGCGACCTACCCCGCCGCGTCACCGAAATCGGCGGCGAGCCAGCGGTCGGGGCGGATGGTGAAGAGGACGAGCGTGGGGCTGGGCTGGGCGAGTTCCGCCGCGACGAAGCCTTGCGCCTGCTCTTCCGGGAGATAGCGGCGGATGATCGCCAGCATCCCATCCCTGGACGGGGGGCGGTCGGTGCCGATGACCGTCCCTTCGACGGTGACATATTTGTACGGGAACTCCGCGCGTTGCACGCAGAGGCTGATCGCGCCCGCCCGCTCGATCAGGGCGGTCTTGCGGGCTTTGCGACCCTGTGTCCCGGTGAAGAAGGTCAGATTGCCGCCCGGCTCATAGGCGTACCAGAGCGGGATGGTCAGCGGCGGGCGACCCTCGCCGCTGGCGACGCTCAGGACACCGATATGTGGCTCGGCGAGGAAGGCTTGTTGCTGCTCCTCGTTCATCTGCGGGCTCCTTCCTTTGGTCGGGTGGGTGCTGTCACCCGTTCCCTTGCTTGACGACGCGGAAGCGCAGGTGGGTGACGCCGGGCGCCTCGATCAGGCTCGTGCGATCCAGGGCGATCGGCACACTCCCGAGGTGGTCGAAAAAGCGGATGCCGTCGCCGAGCAGCAGGGGGACCAGTTCGACCGCGATCTCATCGACCAGCCCGGCGCGGAGCGCCTGCTGCGCGACGTTCGCGCCGCCGATCCCGACGTTCTTCTCCCCCGCCGTCGCCCGCGCCTGGGCGATGGCACTCTCGACGCCGTCCGTCACGAAGGTGAATGGGGCGTCCGGGTGGTCCCAGTCTAGGGGAGCTTCGTGGGTGACGACGAAGATCGGGACATCGATCGGGTGTCGCCCGCCCCAGCCGTTGGTGAGGTCGAACAACCGTCGCCCGGTGACGATCGCGCCGGTGCGCTCGACCGTTTCCCGAATGACTTGGGCGCTGACCGCCGAGGGTTTGACCACCATCCCGCCCGGATAGGTGTAGGTGGCGTCACCCGCGTCGTACCAGGCGAAGAGCCCACCGACGTCACCGTGCGGGTCGGCGATGAAGCCATCGAGCGACATCGAGAAGCCGGTACCGACGATCCCCATGATCAGCCTCCATTCAACGTCTGTAAGCGCCTACCTCACGGCGGTCGTGTCCGTCAGTCGGCGTATTCGTTGTGGCGACGCCACCATTCGTAGGGCGGGGCCTGTGCCCAGGGGGGTAAACTGAGAAAGCGCTCATGGGGCTGCGCGCTGCGCTCCTGCATCCAACGGGGAGAAAACCCATAGATGACGTATTCGGTCGTAACCTTCGGGCGCGGTCATTCGCTGAAAAATCGTTCGAGCATCGGTGCGAGCGCCTTCGGATCGACTATGTGCGCTTGACCTGCCAGGGTCCGACGTTCCGCAAGCGGAATGCTCGCGGCGATCGCGTCCGCGGCCTGATCGAAGAATCCGCTCGGGAGTTCGGCCATGTGTGGGTCCTCCGCAGTCGCCCCGCCAGTAACCACCAGGGTCGGGCGCGTGATCGCCTTGAGGCGACGGGTGGGTGGGCGTAAGTTACCCAGGCAGGCAGCATCGTATGCGAGCGTATGGGCGATCGCCTCCAGGTCAGGCCATTGTGCCGATTCCCTGGCAGAGGCGATGGCCTCCTCAGGGGAACCCGCAACCCGCATGAAAAGCGCGAGGGCGTCGCCGCGACGACCTTCGGCAAGTGCTGCCCCGAGTTGCGCGCTGTATTTTTGCCACTGCTGCGCCGCATCATCATCTGTGCTATATGGCACCTCGTACACCGCAAGCTTGTCGATCGCGATTTGCGCCGCCGCTGCCTCTAGTGCGAGCGCACCACCCGACGAGACGCCGTACAGGTGCGCCGATCCGCCCGCTTCGGCGAGGAGTGCTTCAATATCCTCGATCTCACGCCTCACGGCATAGGGTAGTGTGTCGCCGCTGCCTCCTCGACCGCGCCGATCATAGTTAAATACGGTAAATCGCGCCGCCAACTCTCGGGCGAGCGGGGCGTTCTCTGAGCGATCGGTGAGCCCTCCACCCACCAGGATAACGGGCGATCCGCTTCCTAAGCGTTCGTACGCGATCGACGTGCCGTCTTTCGATTCCACACGGTCCATACCAACATGCTCGTTCATACGCTATCCACGCTCCTTGCGTCATCGAACAACAGCACAATGTGCCACCCAATCAAGCCAGTGCGTCGTATTCGTCGTGGCGACGCCACCATTCGTAGGGCGGGGTTTGCGGGCGACCGGCGGGCGTGTCCTCCCAGGTCTCCTGGCGACCGAGCGGCGTCAGATCGAGGAAGCTCCAATGGTTGCCGAGCGGTTCGACGCCGCGCCCGCTGGTGAAATAGGTGCGATAGACGCGGTCGCCGTCGCGCAGGAAGACGCTGAGGCCGAAGCCGTCGGTGATCCCGCAGTCGGTATTGAAGCCGTTGCCGTCGAGCGAGTACCAGGGGGCCGTCCAGCCCATCCGCGCCCGGTAGGCCAGCAGTTCCGCGAGCGGCGCGGGGGAGACCAGGACGAGCGACGTATCGCGGGCGTGGAGGTGGGCGGGGTGGCCGAGGTTATCGGTGAAGAGTGAGCAGCCCTCGCAGGGATGCTGCTCTCCCGGCGCGAACATGAAGTGGTAGACGATCAACTGGCGGCGACCAGCGAAGAGATCAACTAGACTGGCGGGGCCGGTGGCCCCCGCGAAGGTGTAGCCGTTGCCGAAGGCGACCATCGGCAGCCGCCGCCGCTCCGCCGCCAGCGCGTCGCGGGCGCGGGTCGCCGCCTTTTCTTTGGTGAGCAGCGCGTCGCGCGCGGCCCGCCACTCGGCGGGGGAGACGATCGCGGGGAGTTGCATCGGAACCTCCTCGTTGCTGAACTTCGGGCTCACACCGTCTACGCTCGGACAATAGGGCATTGATTTGCTTGCTAAAAACAACTATACTGCAGAATAGAAACGTTGTTCAAGCGCGGGGCGAATGATGAAACGAACCTACGGCCAGTTCTGCGGGGTGGCGCGGGCTTTGGAGGTCGTCGGCGAACGCTGGGCGCTGCTGATCGTCCGCGATCTGCTGGTTGGCCCACGGCGCTTCACCAATCTGCGGCGGGGATTGCCGAAGATCCCGACCAATATCCTCGCCGCGCGGCTGCAAGAGCTCGAAGACGCCGGGGTCGTGCGGCGTCGCGCCCTGCCGCGCCCGGCGAGCGGGGTCGTCTACGAACTGACCGCGTACGGCGAAGAACTCGAACCGGTCATCCTGGGGCTCGGGCGGTGGGGGGCGCAATCGCTCGGGATGCCGCGCGAGGAGGAGATCGTCACCGCTGACTCGATGATCATGGCGCTGCGGACGACCTTTCAGCCCGAGGCGGCGCGCGGCATGCAGGCAAGCTACGAGTGCCATTTCGGCGCGGTCGTGATCAATGCGCGGATCATTGATGGCCGCCTCGCCGTCGCGGCGGGGCCGCTGCCCGACGCCGATCTCGTCCTCACGGCGACCGGGCCGATCAATCCGCTGCTGACCGGGGCGCTCAGCCCGACGGAGGCGATTGAGCGCGGGCTGGTGCGGATCACCGGCGATCCCGTCTGGCTGGAGCGGTTCGTGAGCGTGTTTCGGATCGGGGCGGGGGTTGAGGTCGGATAAGTACGAAGTACGAAGTATGAAGTACGAAGTGGGCGCGCGGGATCGGTGATCAGTGGCGATGAGGTGGGCGGCGGCGGGCGTGGGAGGACCGGGGATTAAATCCCCGTGACCCCGCACGGGACAAGTCCCCGGCTAAGGGCTGCGGCCACGAAGTCCACTGACGTGGGCTAGGGTTCGCTGCACATGATAGTTCGGACCGGCAGGCGTTGAGCTCGACCTAAACCTAGCCTACTTCGGTAGGCCGTGGTCCCCTGCCGGGATAGAGGATGCGTGACCCACAGGTCACCTCGCGCCGGTTTCAACCGGCGGTTCCGGTGATTCTCAAGCGCCAAGCTTGGTCAGCACGAACGCGGCCAAGAAGCCCAGCACGGTGACGAGTCCGGCGAGGTCGCGGGCCTCCTCGAACGCCTCGGGCATCATCGTGTCGGCCAGCATCGCCAGGATCGCCCCGGCGGCCACCGCCGTCGTCGCCGCGATCACCTCATCGCCGAGGGAGCGGAAGACGCTGTAGCCGATCAGGGACGCGATCGCGGAGGCGAGCATGATCCCGCCCCAGAGCCCGAAGATGTAGCGCGGCGAGCGTCCGGCCCGCTTCATCCCTGCCGCCCCCGAGAGCCCTTCGGGGACATTGGAGAGGAAGATAGCGATGACCGTGACGAGGCTCACCGCGCCGCCGCCGATCAGGGAGACCCCGACGACGATCGACTCGGGGATCCCGTCGAGGAGCGCGCCGACCGCGATCGCCACCCCGGACCCGCCCTCCTGATCCTCCGACGGTTGCCGCTCGCCCGAGCGTTTGCGGTGCCGCGCGCCGTGGTGGTTGAGCCACCAAGTCGCGGCGGTGTAGAGGACCGCCCCGCCCACGAAGCCGAACGCGACCGAATCGAAGCCGCCGCGCTGGTATGCCTCGTCCATCAGGTCGAAGGCCAGCGCCGAGATCAACACGCCCGCGCCGAAGGCCATGATCGTCGCGATCAATCGCTGCGGGAGCCGCGCGAAATAGCCGATCGCCGCGCCGATGACCAGCGACGAGCCGGACACCAGTCCCCAGAACCCCGCCTGCAACCAGATCGGCATCGCCACCCCCGCGTCCGCGCCCGCCCATAACTGTCGCCGCCCTCACGCACTTCTCGTGCCGAAGGGCGACATTTGGCCTGTTGGCTGCCGCACACGGGAGATCTACAACGACATCACCGGGGGATGCGCCAGCCAAGTCAACTATCGGTGTTGCTCGCAGAACCGAAGCGCCGCGCGAGGCTGTGCCGTGTCACCCCACGGCTTCCCTGTGAGCGGTCAGGAAATCCGGGCGGGGATAGGCGCTCGCGATCAGGGGCGCGGCTGACAGACGTAGATCATCCGCGGGCTGTCGGCGACCAGGGGCTGGCGGTCCCAGTCGCCATAGGCGTCGCGGATGGCGAAGCCGTTGTAGTGCAGCAACGCCTCCATCTCCTGCGGGTAGACGAGGCGCAGGGTCGTGCGCTCGGTCGTGAACTGCTCCTCGCCGCCCTCCTGCCAGCGCTGGTAGGTGACGTATTCGACCGTCTGGCGCAGGGCATCGTGGCGCTGCGCGGTGGTGACGCTGACCGTCCGGCCCTGGGCGTCCTCGAATTGCTCCCATGGCACCTCCTCCGACCAGCCGCCGGGTCGCGCGGTGCTGACGAGGTCGGCGATCCGCGGGAAGCCCGTCTCGAACGCGAAGAAGCCATCGGGCGCGAGGTGCCGCCGCGCCGCGCCCAGAATTCCCTCCTGATCCTGGCGGGTCAGGAACTCCTGGAAGCCGTTGCCCGCCAACGTCACCAGACGGAATTGTTCGCCCAGGTCGAGGGTGCGGCAGTCGGCGTGCAGCCAGCGGATCGGCAAATCGAGCGCCTTGCGGCGGGCGAGGTCGAGCATTTTCGGCGCGCGGTCGGCACCGATCATCGCCAGCCCGAGGGTGGCGAAGGGGATGGTGAGGAAGCCGGTGCCGCAGGCCAGATCGAGCCCGGGGCCACCGATCTCGCGGGCAAGATCGAGGTAGTAGCGCAGATCGGGGCCGCTGACGCCGTTTTCGAGGTCGTAGCCTTCGGCGTCCTCGTACTCCGCAAGCTGCTGGTCGTCCATCTCCATCGCCGCCTCCCGCGTTGCCACGCTCCATGCTGCCGCGTGTCTTTGCTCGACACAGGTGTGGGGGAGGATAGTGGTTGGTTGGCAACCGCGTCAATCGGTGAAGCCGCGAAGGGAATATAGTTGAGTTTTTGCGTCTTGATACTATGGTATCGTGGTGGGGGGCGCCGTTGGTCCGCAAACCCGCGAGGCAGGTATTCTCCCTGGGCGATTCAGCCGCCAGGCATCCATGTACATGGATGCCCGCGATGGCAAATGTTTCTTTGACCAGAGTATGAGCAGCCGGGAGGGATAGACCATGTGGGGAACGCTGCCAACCTATCTCGACGCCGCCGAGGATGCGGCGCGCTGGATCCGCGCGACGGCGCAGGAGACGCCGCACGGGCTGGTCTGGCTGCCCGAGCCGGATCACCCGGAGAAGACGGCGACGATCACCGCGCCCGCGACCCTCTACAGCGGCAGTGCCGGGATCGTCCTTTTCCTGCTCGAATTGGCGGCGGCGACCGGCAACGCGACGTACCGCGACGAGGCACGGCGCGGGGCCGACCAGCTCGCCGCGACCTGGCGCGAGGTGCTCGACGCCGAGCCGCTGATCCCGCTGCCGAACGCCCACTTCGATTTCGCGATGGGGCTGGCCGGGACGGCGTTCACCCTCGGGCAGGCGTGGCTGGCGTTGGGCGACGACAAGTACCGCGACGCCGCGCTGACGATCCTGCGCGAGATCGCCGCCGCCGCGCGCCCGACCGCCGCGGGCGTGGCCTGGACCGGCTCGCCGACCGTGGGCCTGGGCGACGGCTCGATCATCCTGACGCTCCTCTGGGGCGCGCGGACGTTCGATGATGCCGCGCTGCGCGACCTCGCCCGCCGCGCCGGTGACGAGGTGCTGGCGCGCGGGCAGGACGACCCGCGCGGCGGGCGGCGCTGGCCCAGCCCCGATCTCTCCGCGATGGGGATGCCGGTGGGGGCGTCGATGCCGAACTTCGAGTTGGGCACGGCGGGGGTCGCGTTCGTGCTGGCCCGCCTCGCCGTCGAGACGGGGGAGGCGCGCTTCTTGGCGGCGGCGCAGGCGGCGGCGACGCATATCCAGGCGCTCGCCACCGTGGACGGCGACGCGGCCCTCCTCTACTACCGCGAGCCGGATATGACCGATCTCTATTACCTGGGCTATTGCCACGGGCCGGTCGGCACCGCGCGCCCGTTCTACGCCCTCTATGAGCTGACCGGCGACGCCGACTATCTGGCCTGGGCGGAGCGGTTCGCGCGCGGGATCGTGGCGAGCGGCGTGCCGGAGCACCAGACGCCGGGCCTCTGGAACGTCGTCTGCCAGTGCTGCGGGACGGCGGGGATCGCCGACTTCTTCACCGGGCTGTGGGCGGCGACCGGCAAGCCGGAACACCTGGCCTTCGCGCGGCGCGTCGCCGATCAGCTACTGAGTCGCGCGACCGACGTGGACGGCGCGGGCTCGCGCTGGTATCAGGCGTGGACGCGGACGCAGCCCTGGAACGTTAATGCCGAGACCGGCTATATGATCGGCGCGGCGGGCGTTGGCAGCGCGCTGCTCCATCTCCATCTGGCGGACGAAGGCAAATACCGCGCGATCCTCTTCCCGGATAACCCGTTCCCGCAGGAACGCGCGGGATAGGGGACGGCCCGTGGTAGGGGCGGGGTACCAACCCGCCCGGCTGTAACGGCACACACGATGCCCTGTACATCGGAACGCTGGTGGCCGATGAGAGGTCGCCGCCGCCACTACCCGGGCGGCGTGGTACCCCGCCCCTACCAATAACTGATGTGATGCTGCAAGCGCGGGGAGGCCCATACATCTCCCCGCACTGCGCTCGTTTATTCGGCGATCGCCGTCATCCAGGGGAGGTGTTCGGCGTAGTGGCCGAAGGTGTTGCCGCGTAAGCGGCCGACGATCGGGCTGCCGTCGTCGCCCGGCTCGTCCGGGAGGAAGTGGGAGTAGGGTTTGAACAGGTCATCGAAGGTGAGGGTGTCGAGCGCCGCCAGGAGTTGCCGGTGGGCGTCCGCGAGGAGTTCGCGCGCCTCGGTCAGCGACACGTCCTTGTGGCGTTCGCGGATCGCGGCGTTGATCGCGTCGATGTCGTCGCTCGCGTAGAGCGCCGCCGAGACGCCGAGCCCTTCGTGGCGCGGGCGACCGTTGAAGAGCGACACCATCGACTGTTCCCAGGCGGCGAGATGGGTGATGTGGTCCTTGATCGTCCAGCCCTGCGCGTCGGTCGGGCCGGTCTGCTGGGACTCGGTCCAGCCGTCGAACGTCGCCATCAGGGCCGTGTAATCGGCGGTGATCCGCGCCTTTACCCCGGCCATGTCGCGCGGCAGGGTTGCCGCTTCGTCGTGTTGCGCTTGGGGCTGAGACATTGTGCTTCCTCCATGTGTGCGGTGCGGGGAAACCCCTCCCCCGGCCCCTCCCCTGAAGAGGGAGAGGTGACTCGTTAGGGCGCTTTCGGGCCTAATCCGCGACCATCGCCTCCTTACTTGCATCGGTCATCGTTGGCGCGTTGCCGAAGATGTGGCGCTGGTAGGGGTGCTCGTGCGGCGGGCCGACGGCGACCCAGAGTTCGCCGGTCGTCGGGGCGGCGATGACCGAGGCGAAGGTGATCGTGTCGGAGTTCGCGGCGTCGCCGGGAGCGCGGCAGAGGGTGTCGGGGTACGTGGCGCGGTCGCGCAGGATCTCCTGCATCCGTGCCGCGTCGAGTTGGCCGTGGTTGGCGGCGAGGAGTTCACGCATCCGGGCGAGGCGCGTCCGGGTGTTCGGGAGATAGGCGTCGCTGACCCGCTCCTCGTCGCGCAGGCTCTCCGCGACGTAATGGTTCGCGTGCGCCAGCAAATCGTTTTCCGGGTCGAGGCGGGCGTCGCGCGTCGGGGTCGTCTCCAGGTCGGCGGCGACACCGTGCGCGTCGAGCATGATCAGGTTGCGCGAGGAGGCGCGCGGCACGGCGCGGACGGCGGCGATCGCCTCCTCGACCGTCTCGCGGGTGAGGGCGAGGCGCGAGAGGAAGTAGCGCGGGAAGCCGAGCCGCCAGCCGTCGCAGGTCAGGAAGTTGGCGAAGACGCCGAGGCCGCGATCGTTCATCCCGATATAGGAGACCTGCCCCGCCGGGGTGAGCATCAGCACGGCGGGGGCGTCGTCCGGCACGATCTCCAGGATCACGCCGATCTCGCGGTAGAAGGCGGGCAGATCGGCATTCTGGCCGACGAGCGGCACGCCGTTCGGCGTCGCCCCGGCGAGGATGGCGAAGGTGGTGCATTCGTCGCCCGCGTCGGCGGGATCGGCGAGGCGCGGGGCCGCGCCACCGACAACCGGCGCGGCGACCTCGGCGCGGAGTTGCAGCAGATAGGCTTCTTCGAGCGGCAAGTGCGCCCCTTCGGCGACCCCTTGCACCTCCTCATCGAGGAACGGCGCATGATCGAGGACGTAGCCGCGATACCTGGCGGCGGCAGCGAGGGCGCTGGCGGGGGTGATCGCGGCGTTCTTGCCGAGCCGCGCCAGGGCGAGGTCGCGGTGCCGACCGATCAGGTCGCCGCACGCCTCGCCGAACTGCCGCCCGATCGCGCGGTGGCTCCCGGTGAGGCGGTGGAAGGGGAAGGTGCGCGGTGCGGCGGTCATCGGCTGATCCTTTCACGCGCTGGGGGTCGATGTTGGGGGCAGGGTACTACGGATGGTGGTGGCCGTCACATAGGGACGGTGGCGACGAGGAGGGCCGCAGGGAAGGGATGGGGAAAAGACGGATGAACGCAGAGAAGGAGACGAGGGAATGAAAGGACGGTGGTTGAGCTACAAGGCGCATAGAGCACAGGAAGAGGGGCCGAGATGAGGGGCAGTGAGCAGAGGAAACGCTCAGCGGCGGATACCATTACGCCGCCCATGACGGTTTTCCGTATCCCGCAGTCGCCGATCTGGTGACGCGGCACCCCTTCCCCGCGTCGCAGGTGCCCTCTGGGCGGTGGGTCAGGGGGAGCGGCCAGCCGTTCTTTTTTCGTCCTCTCCCCTTCGTCTCCGCGCCCCTGCGACGAAACGGATCGCTCTATCCCGCTGGCTCGATCCGCAGGCGCACGCGTCGCCCGATGACGACGATCAGGGCGACGAAGAGGAAGAAGCCGAGCGCGATGCCGAGGCTGTAGAGGGCGACAACCGGGTAGCCGCCCGCACGACGCGGATCGAGGAAGGGGTAGGGATACCAACCGACGAGTGGGCCGCGCAGCAGCGAATAGACGAGATAGAGGATTGGGAAGACCATCCAGACCAGCGCCTGGCGGAAGGTGAGCGGGTGACGCGGCGGTTGCACGACCCAGTCGATCAGCAGCACGAGCGGGAAGATCCGGTGCAGGACGTTGTTGACCCAGGGGATGGAGGTTTGCAAGGCGTCGTTGTAGCCGGTCAGCAGGAGGCCGTAGACGACGAACGTGGTGGTCATGTAGGCGACCGCCGCGCCGCGCACGAGGTCCCAGGTCAGCGATGACTCGCCATCGGCATCGCCGCGTAACCCGGCGAGTAGCAGGACGACCGCCGCGAAGATATTGCTGAGGATGGTGAAGAAGCTGAAGAAGTTAACGGGGTTGAAGTCGCCGAGCGCCGCTCGCGCGACGAACTGGTAGACGATCGCCACGAACGTGAGGAGCGCGAAGCCGATCCGGTAGGTCCGTAGCCGGGACGATTGGCGCATGGCGGCCTCCGCGTATGATGGTGGGATATGGTGGTGTGGGGTGTAGAGGGGCAGGCGTCACAGTTGTAGGCCAGGATGGGCGGTTTGTCAATGTGGGCGGGCTACTGCTGCTCCTGCCCCGCCTGTGACGAGGGATGCACTGGCGTAAGTTGTGCGGATAACACCGTTCGATAGGACGGCGATAGGACGGCACGAAGGAGGGGCTGACAATGTTTCGCAAGGTTTATGACACCATCAATACCGTCGGACGGGGGTGGCAGAATCTTAATCAAGGGACCTACAACAGCCCCGTGAAGGCGGAGCGCCAACTCGGGCAGGCGCGGGCGTTGCTGGAGGAGGTGGTGGCCGATTGGCCCGCCGGGCTTCCCGATACCCCCGCCGTCGCTGCCGCACGGGAGTACCTGCGGCGCGAGGCGGCGGTCTGAGCGCCCATACGCCCTGCCCACGCGCGGGGCTCTTGACAGCGGCCGAATATAGGCGTAGTATCCTTATCAGGTGATAAGCGCATCGGGGGACGAGTGGTCGAGCGACGGCGGGGCGGGAATGAGCAGGAGCGGGACGAGACGGCGCGGCTGATCGTGCAGGCGGCGCGGCGGCTGTTTATGGCGCACGGTTACCGGGCGGTCAGCACGCGCCAGGTCGCCGAGGCGGTCGGGCTGACACAACCGGCGCTCTATCACCATTTCGCCACCAAGGAGGAGCTGTATGTCGCGGTGGCGCTCGGCGAGGTCGCGCGGTTGCGCGGCGGGATCGAGCGGCTGGCGCGGCGCGAAGGGGCGGTGCGGGAGCGGTTGCACGGGATCGCGCGGTTCATGCTCACCACGGTCGATTACGACTTCCCACAGATGTATCACGATATGGGCGCTGAACTGGGCGAGAAGTCGCGGGCAACGTTGGGCGCGGCGTTCTATGGCGGGGTGATCGCCCCGCTCGCCGCCCTCTTCGCCGAGGGGCAGGGGACGGGAGAATTGCGCGACGAGGCGCAAGGGGCGCTCAATCCGTCCGGCGCGGCGGGGCTATTCATGGCGTTCGCGGCCCATTTCCTCGATCGCCCGCTGGTCGGCGAGCGGACGACGATCCCCAATGGCGTAGAGGCGAGCGCCACCTTGCTGATCGATCTCCTGTTCAACGGGCTGGCGATTAAGCCAGCGGGCTGATTCGTCGGCAGCGGCGCAAGGGTATGGTAGGGGCGGGTCAGTGACCCACCCCTACCGAGCGCAAAGCCATTTCCGAGGTGGTGTCCCATTCCACGGTGCTTGGCAGTATAACGGTGTAGCTCTTTTTTTTGGCGGATGCTTATCGGGTGATAAGTTGGCTATGCGGGGACCAGGAGGCGATGATGAGCGGTCAGCATGGTGGACACGCGGCGATCGGGCCGGTCGATCGGCTCTTCGGGGGGCTGGCGGCGGCGGTCACGGGGCGCTGGGGGCGCTGGATCACGATCGTCGTCTGGATCGTGGCGGCGGGGCTACTGAGCGTCGTCGCGCCGAAGGTGGCCGACTATTACGATCCCGGCGGCTTCGGGATCGGCGATCAGGAGTCGGTGCGGGCGGCGAAGATCGTCACCGATTCTTTCCCGAGCGCGCGCGGCCTCCCGGCGATCATCGTCGTCCACAACCCCGCCGGGCTCGGCGCGGGCGACGAGGCGGCGGCGAAGCAGATCAGCGACTGGCTGGTCGGCGGGTCGAAACCGGCGGGGATCGCGGCGGTCGTCTCGCCGTACACCGTGCCGCAGGCGCGTGGGCAACTCGTCTCCGCCGACGGGACGACGATGGAGATCGTTGCCTCACTGGCGGAGGCGACAAGTGCCGACAGCCAGACCGAGACGGTCAAGGCGCTGCGGGCCTATACCGATACGTTCGACAATCAGGCGGGGCGGCAGGTCAAGGTGACCGGCCCGGCGGGGATCATCACCGACGCGGCGGCGATTTTCGGGGAAACCGACTTCACCCTGCTGCTGACGACGGTGATCCTGGTGCTGGTGTTGCTGCTGGCGATCTACCGCTCGCCGATGCTGGCGCTGACGCCGCTGATGGCGGTCGGGGTCGCTACGGCGGTGGTCAACCCGCTGCTCGGCTTCGCGGCGAAGGGGGGGCTCTTCCCGGTCAGCCAGCAGGCCGCCTCGATCCTGACGATCCTCCTCTTCGGCGCGGGGACCGACTACACGATCTTCCTGGCGGCGCGCTATCGCGAGGAATTGGAGCGCGAACCCGACCGGATCGTCGCCCTGCGGCGCGCGGTCGTCGGCGTGGGCGAGGCGATCACCTCCTCGGCTGGCACCGTGATCGTCGCGTTGCTGACCCTGCTGCTGACGACCCTAACCCTCTATCGCGGCCTCGGCCCGACCTTGGCGCTCGGGATCGTCGTGATGCTGATCGCGGGGCTGACCTTCGTCCCGGCGATCCTGGCGATCCTCGGGCGCGCGGCGTTCTGGCCGCTGATGCCGAAGCTGCG
>DATCMP010000350.1:0-11254 GCA_036563365.1 Thermomicrobiales bacterium | reverse complement strand
ACCCACGACCCTAAAAGAACCGATCCATCGCGCCAAAGATATTCGGGGGTAGGTAGATATTCGCGACCTCGAACTTCTCGATGAACTTCGGGCGGATCCCGGTCGGCTTCATCCTTCCGATGATTTTGCCGTTCTCGATCCCCGTCTGCTCGAAGACGAAGATGTCCTGCATGACGATCACGTCGCCTTCCATCCCCTGGACCTCGGTGACGGCGGTGATCCGGCGCGAGCCATCTTTCATACGCGACTGCTGCACGATCACGTCAACCGCGGCGGCGATCTGCTCGCGGATCGCGCGCACCGGGAGATCGATCCCGGCCATCAGGCACATCGTCTCCAGGCGGGAGAGGGTATCGCGCGGGGTATTCGCATGGGCGGTGGTCATCGAGCCATCGTGGCCGGTATTCATCGCCTGAAGCATGTCCAGCGCCTCGCCGCCGCGGCACTCCCCGACGACAATCCGCTCGGGGCGCATACGGAGGGAGTTGATCACCAGATCGCGGATCGTCACCTCGCCCTTGCCCTCGATATTCGGCGGGCGCGATTCCAGGGTGACGACATGCTCCTGGCGGAGTTGGAGTTCGGCGGCATTCTCGATCGTGATAATCCGCTCGTCTTCCGGGATGAAGGAGGAGAGGACGTTCAGCGTGGTCGTCTTGCCGGAACCGGTGCCGCCGGAGACGACGATATTCAACCGCGCCTCGACGCAGGCTTTGATAAAGGAGACCATCTCGGGGGTCACCGTCCCGAAGCGGACGAGGTCGTCGATCGTCAGCGGATCCTTGGAGAACTTCCGGATCGTCAGCACCGGGCCGACCAAGGAGATCGGCGGGATGACCGCGTTGATACGGGAGCCATCTGGGAGGCGGGCATCGACGGTCGGGGAGCTTTCATCGATACGCCGACCGAGCGGCGAGACGATCCGGTCGATCACGCGCATGACATGATCGTCATCCTGGAACTGCACATCGGAGAGGATCAGCTTGCCGCGCCGCTCGACGTAGACCTGGCGTGGCCCATTGACCATGACTTCGGAGACGGTGTCATCTTTCAATAGCGGTTCGATCGGCCCGAAACCGAGGATCTCGGCGGCGATCGCCTCGAAGAGCCGCAGGCGTTCGACGCGGGTGAGGACGATCTGTTCCTGTTCGAGAACCCGATTGAACGTATCCTCGACGGTACGCCGGACCTCTTCCGCGTTGCTCAGGTCCATCCGCGGATCGAGCTCGGCGATCAGACGGTTCTGGACGCGCGTTTTCAGCTCGGTGAAGGTATCGTTGCGCTCGCGCACGGCCTGCGCGGGGGTGACTTCCTTCCCCATCATCGCCGGGCGCTTGAGGTTACCGGTGCTGAGGCCGCCGAGCGGGCCGCTGCCGTTCGGGTTCGCGTCGTGGGGGGGGGGCGGCGTTCCACCCCCGAAACCATTCCCACCACCCGCGGGGGGGGGCGACGGAGCGCTGGTGGCAGGAGTGTTGTTGTTGAGCCGTCGCATCAAGGACATCGGGATCGTCCTCCTTCGCCAGAACACCGGGTTCGCGCGCAATTACCGGCATACTGCGCGCGCGGTGACCCCCCGGTCACAGGGTAAGTACGCTGGTAGGGTTCAATCTTCAGCCCCCGCCAGCGAGGGTGCGGTCTTGGCACGCCCGCCACGCCGGAATAGCCCGCCCAGCCCGCGCCGTTGTTCACGTTCCTCGTCGGCGGGCACCTGGCCATCGGTGACGACGTTCGCCAGATTCGTGATGGCGCTGATAAAGCGGCTCTCGGGATCGCTGAGGGCGAGTGGGATCCCCTCGTTCACGCTGCGGATCACCATCGCCGCCTCGTCGGGAATCCGCCCCTTGATCTGCCCCTTCAGGTGCGTCTCGACATCTTCGACGGTGATCTGGGAAACCGCGCCAAAACGGTTGAGGACCAAGGTCGTCTTCTCGGGGGCATAACCGAGGAGTTCGGCAACTTCCAGGTACTGTTTCGCCGCCTTGATTGCCGTCATCTCCATCGTCATCGTCAGCAGGACGGAGTCGCTCAGGTCCAGCAGGGCGAGTTGGGTCTCATCGAATGAAGGTCGGGTGTCGATAAAGACGTAATCGAACATCATCACGACCTGGCCGATGATCGCCCGGAGCTGGTCGCTGGTGATCCCCTCCGCGTCTTGCGGCGATGGTGCCGCCAGCAGGACACGCACCCCGGAGGAATGCGTCGCCAGGACATCGGAGACGAAGTCGGCGTCGAGCTGCCCGGCATTCGACGCCAGATCGACGACCGTCTTGACCGCCGGGAGATTCAACACCACGCCGATGTCGCCGAAGGCCAGATTCCCGTCGATCAGCAGCACCCGCTTATCGGTCGCGAGCTTCGTCACCACCGCGAGATTCGCCGCGAGGGTGGTGCGCCCGATCCCGCCCTTCGGGCTGAAGACCGAGACCACCTTGGCGCGGCCCTGTTCCTCCGGCGTCCCGAGGTGTGTGGTCGTCGAAAGCGAGGTCGTCGCGCTCAGTTGCGCGCGGCTCGCCTGGACCGCCTGGTAGACGGTGCGGATCGACCCCGTTAACTCGTCCAGCCCATACGGCTTGAAGAGGTAGTCGCGCGCACCGGCCTGGAGCGAACGGCGCAGGGTCTCGGTATCGGACTGCACCGAGCTCATGATCACCGCGACGCTCGGGAACTGCGTGGTGATCAGCTGCGTCGCGGTGATGCCGTCCATCTCCGGCATCGAGACATCCATCAGGATGATGTCGGGCTGGAGTTTGCGGGCGAGGTCAACCGCCTCGCGCCCGGTCCCGCCCTGCCCGATGACCTGCATGTCACCGGCGAACTGGAGCAATTTCTGGACGTTGTCCCGCGCCTCGGGGACATCATCGACGATCAGGACGCGAATGCGCGGTATGCTCATGGCCGCGTCTCGCCCGGCAGGCGAACCGACTTCGGCGTCGGGAGCTGATAGTTGGTGATCAGGACATCGAAGGTGATGCCGCTCGACTGCACCGGCTCGTGGTCGTCCTTGCCGCGGACGGCGAAGGAATAGGTCGCGCCGTTATCGAGGATAAACTTCATGACTTCGGCCTGCTCGTTGGTCAGTTCCAGAATCAGCATATCGGTTTGCGCGGCCGCTTGCTGCTGTTGCTGCTGCTGCTGACCCTGTTGCTGGGTCGGGGCGGCGACGACACGCAGCACTTTGATGTCTTGCAAGATGACCTTGGACACCGGGTCACCCTTGCCGCCCTGGCCCTGGATCTTGAAGCGCGAACCGGGCTCACCGGGATAGGGGTAGGCCGAAGGTTCGCCCGGGGGAGATACCGGCAGGATAGGCTTGATCTCCGCCTCGGCCGCTGTCGCGGTATCGATCTCGAGCGGGCGGGTCGGGAGAACGTAGGAGAGCGTCACCTTCGTCGAGAAGACGAGGTCGATGTGATCGGAGTCGCGCAGCAGGCCGGCGGCCTGGTTGAGTTTGTCGGCGGGGATCGTCACGGCGCGCTTGCCCGGGGCGATGTCGTTCGACAAGCCACCGGTTTCCAGGTCGCCCTTCTTGATCCGCTGGCCCTTGATCAGGCCGACCTTCGGGGCGGAGCCCAGGACCTCGGACTTGGCGAATGCCTCGCCACCGGTGAGCAGATCCTTGTCGACGGTTTCTTCGCCGAGGTCAGCCTCGACGAATTTCTGGTGCGCGGGGATGTCCTTCGTCACCGTGACGACCTTGACCGTCACCGGTGCCTTTTCCACCGCCTGGCTCTGTCCGGCATTCTGAAACATCAGGAAGGCAAGCGCGACTGCCAAACAGGCAAGCCCCACCCCCAGGATAATGAATAGCCGCCCGTTCTTCCGCATCTGCTGGCCCCTCCTGCTCCCGCACTTCGCTCGCAACATCGACCGATCTGAGTCGCAACCGCGTCTCCGCAGAGGCGACAGACGCGGCGAGATTTTCGCCGCGCTCGCGCCACCACGAGTGGAACCGGAAGTCCCGGTGGGTAACACCCTGGTCGCTTGAGTCAGTCTGCCCTGCTGTTCATTCTAGGGTGGATTCGCGAGGCACAACAATAGTCCAATGGTCCTGAACAGGCGTGGTACGAACCGCGCTCGGATCGAAAAAACCGCGCCATGCCTAACAAAAACGCCAGTCTAGGAGAGAAGTACCCCCGCCGCTCCCTCGCCGCAGGGGCGAGGGGCAACGCCCACCTATCGGCGTCTCGGCACGCCGCGTCAGCTAGTCCGATTGCCGTGTGTACGTTCGGCGAGACAACCCTACCCAGCGAGCCACGCCTTTTGCGGGGGGCGCGCCGAGCTCGCTCGCGACGGGCCGTCGCTGACATTTCAGGGAGAAGATCTTGACTGGACTGCAAATCTAATATATATATTAGGCAAGGCTAAATTGACATTCACTTTCAAGGCCCTTGAGTATAGGTCTGTCTGCATCACGAGTTAGGAGACGGTTCATCCTGCGGGGACAGTTTGGCACGACTCGGTGTCCCGCGAGTCAGATTCGGCACCACCATATGGAGAGGGAATCACCCATGCAGCGCACTATTCTGGTCCTCACCCTGATCGCGACCCTGGTACTCGCCGCTTGTGGCGCGTCGACAGCGTCGCCCAATTCGACCGGGCGGCCAGCGAACGGCTCCGGGAACGGCGCGAAACCGAAGCGGATCCTTGCGACCTTCACCGTGATCGCCGACATGGCCGAGAATGTCGCCGGCGACGCCGCGATCGTCGAGTCGATCACCAAGCCCGGCACCGAGATCCACGACTATGAGCCGACCCCGAGCGACATCGTCCGGGCGCAACAGGCCGATCTCGTGCTCAACAATGGCCTCGGCCTGGAACGTTGGTTCGAGAAATTCATGGGGGCGATCAAGAACGTCCCGGCAGTGAATATCAGCGACGGGATCGCCCCGATCGCGATCGCCGAGGGCTCGTACCGCGACAAGCCGAATCCCCACGCCTGGATGTCGCTCACCAACGCCAAGATCTACGTCGAGAATATCCGCAAGGCGCTCGTCGCCCTCGACCCGGCCAACGAGGCGAAATACAACGCCAACGCGACGGCCTACCTGGCGAAGTTCCAGCCGCTGGAAGAGCAGCTACGCGGCGCGCTGAGCACCATCCCCGCCGAGCAGCGCGTTCTGGTGACCTGCGAAGGGGCCTTCAGCTACTTCGCCCGTGACGCGGGGATGAGGGAGCTCTATATGTGGGCGATCAATGCCGATCAGGAGGGAACGCCCGATCAGGTGAAGGCGGTGATCACGCAGGTGCGGGCGAACAAGATCCCGGTCCTCTTCTGCGAGAGCACGGTCAACGCCAAGGCGATGCAGCAGGTCGCCGCCGAAACCGGCGCACGATTCAGCGGTACCCTCTACGTCGATTCGCTCACCGCCGCCGATGGCGACGCCCCGACCTATCTGGACATGCTCAAGTTCAACGTCCAGGCGGTCGCCAACGCCTATTCCACCGGTAGCAAGCCGTAACCGCGGTCACATCGAACGTATTCACCGTGTAGCGATAAGGGACCATGCGCGATGAACGAAACCGAGACAGCGATCCTGGTCGATCGGATCACCGTGGACTACAACGGCGTCGTGGCGCTCCACGACGCGGAACTCCGGGTGCCACGCGGGGCGATCTGCGCCCTGGTCGGGATGAACGGTGCCGGGAAATCGACCCTCTTCAAGGCGATCATGGGCTTCCTCAAACCGGCGGGCGGGCGTGTCCTGATCGAGGGGCAGAGCGTCGCCCAGGCGCAGCGCAAGGGCCGACTCGCCTACATGCCACAGGCCGAAGAGGTCGATTGGGCCTTCCCGGTGAGCGTGCAAGATGTCGTCCTGATGGGCCGCTACGGCTTCATGAATATCCTGCGGACGCCACGCGCGATCGATAAGACGAAAGTCACCGAGAGCCTGGAACGGGTCGGCATGAGCGACTTCCGCACCCGACAGATCGGCGAACTGTCGGGCGGGCAGCGCAAGCGGGCGTTCCTGGCGCGGGCGCTGGCGCAGGACGCGCGGATCATGTTGCTCGATGAGCCGTTCACCGGGATCGACGCCAAGACCGAGGGGGCGATCGTCACCCTGCTGCGCGAGCTGCGCGACGACGGCTACACGATCGTCATCTGCACACACGACCTCGCCTCGCTCGCCTCGTTCTGCGACGAGGTGGCCCTGATCAATCGCACCGTGCTGGCCTATGGACCCCTGGAAACGACCTTCACCCCGGACAATATCGCCAGGGCCTACGGCGGGATCTTCAATCACCTCGTCTTCGATGCGGGGGCCGGGCAGGCGATCCCGCGTCAGGCGCTCGCGGCGCGCGCGCGCGGCACGCAACCCGCCGCCGATCAGCTGGGGGGGAGGTAAGCGATGCTCCTCAACCTCTGGCAACTGCTCAGCGAACCGTTCGAGTTCGCCTTCATGGTCAAAGCCCTCGCGGTCGGGATCCTGGTCGGGGTCGTCTGCGCGGTCCTCTCCTGCTTCATCACCCTTAAAGGCTGGTCGCTAATGGGCGACGCCGTCTCCCATGCGGTCCTGCCGGGCGTCGTCCTCGCCTACCTGGTCGGCGCGCCGTTCGGGATCGGCGCATTCACGTTCGGGCTGGCGTCGGTCCTGCTGATCGGCTGGGTCAGCGCCCGGACGCCGTTGCGCGCCGACGCGATCATCGGGATTGTCTTCACCGCATTCTTCGGCGTCGGGCTGATCCTCGTCAGCAAGTTGCCGAGCCTGGGGGAGTGGACCGCCGCGAACTTCGGCTACACCCCGCCGCTGCTCGATGTACGCAGCATCCTCTTCGGCAACGTCCTGGGGATCTCCAACGGCGACATCGTGCAGACGGTCATCGCCGGCGGGATCACCCTCGCGATCATCCTCCTCTTCCGGCGCGACCTGCTCCTCTTCTGCTTCGACCCGAACCACGCCCGCGCGATCGGGCTGAATACCGGCCTGCTCCATTACACCTTGCTAGCGTTGCTCGCCCTCTCCACCGTCGCCGCGCTCCAGACGATCGGGATCGTGCTGGTCGTCGCCATGCTCGTCACGCCGGGGGCGATCGCCTACATGCTGACCGACCGCTTCGGGCGGATGCTCGCGCTGGCGGTCAGCGCTAGCGTCATCTCCTGTATCATCGGCATCTATGCCAGCTACTACCTGAAAGCATCGACGGGCGGCTGTATCGTCCTCGCCCAGGCGCTCCTCTTCCTGCTCGTGCTGGTGGTCGCGCCGCGCCGAGGTTTGATCGCGCGGGCCTGGTCGACGCAGCGCCGCAACGCGGCCAGCGGTGCGGGACAACGGCCGAGCGTCGCCTGACGACCACGGGCGCACGATCATGATCGTGACGGACGAGAACAGCCGCTGTTAACAGCGCAACAGAGGGGAATATGGGTATCGAGACAATCTGGCTCTGGTTCGCCGCACCATTCCAATACCCGTTCATGCGGACCGCGCTCGGCGTGAGCGCCTTCGTCGGAGTCGTCTGCGCGGTCCTCTCCTGTTATCTGGTCCTCAAGGGCTGGTCGTTGCTCGGGGATGCCCTCTCACACGCGGTCTTGCCCGGCGTGGCGTTCGCCTACATCCTCGGCCTGCCGTTCGCCCTGGGGGCGTTCGTTTCCGGCCTGGCGGGGGCGCTGACAATCGGCTGGGTCAAGCGGAACTCGCGCGTGAAGGAAGACACGGTGATCGGGCTGGTCTTCACCGCCTTCTTCGCACTCGGGCTGATCGTGATCTCGATGACGCCGAGCACGGTCCACCTGACCCATATCCTCTACGGCAATGTCCTCGGGATCGAGTTCGATGACCTCCTCCAGACGTTGATCGCCGGGTCAGTTGCGCTGGCGGTCGTCGGTGTCCTGCGGCGCGACCTGCTCCTATTCTGCTTCGACCCGAACCACGCCCGCGCGATCGGGCTGAACACGCAGTTCCTCTACTACACCCTGCTCGCGTTGCTCGCGCTCACCGCCGTGGCGGCGCTCCAGGCGGTCGGCCTGATCCTGGTGGTGGCGATGCTGATCACCCCCGGCGCGACCGGCTATCTGCTGACCGATCGTTTCACGCGAATGCAGCTGCTCGCGATCGGGGTCGCCGTCATCTCCTGTATCCTGGGGGTCTATCTGAGCTTCTATCTCGATGCCTCGACCGGCGGCTGCATCGTGGCGGTCCAGGCGCTCCTCTTCTTCGGGGTGATGTTCCTAGCCCCCCGGCGCGGGCTGCTGGTTCGCGCACGTCAACGCCGCAGCGTCCGCCCGGCGAGTACACAGCTACGCCCGGTGACAGAAGGCTGATCCCGCCATCGCGCTATTCCCATGTTCCGTAAAACCGAGACGATCGGCATCACCCCCTGGCGAGTCTTCGCCAGGGGGTATACCATGATAGGGGCGCACATCCGTTCGTAATGGACACGCGACGGGTAGACCACAACCAGAGGGGGCGAGACGATGGACGAGACGAACGAGCACACGCAGCCGATCCACGATGCGGCGGCGATCGAACGTCTCCTCTACGGCGAAGACCCCACCCCCCGGATCGTCGCGGTCGAAAGTGCCGGATCGAACGGGATGCGCGTCTATCGCCGCTTGGAGGATGACCGTGTGGAGAGCGCGGTCGAGCCGTTCGAACCGTGGCTCCTGCTCGATCGCGAACCAGAGTGGCCGCGCCTGCGCGGCCAGTATAGCGCCGAATCGTTGCGCGGCGACGCCCATTACCGCTGGCTGATCCGCTTCCGCAACTGGTCGGCATTCATGGCCGCGCGGGAATTGCTCGACAACGCGGGGATCTCCTGGGAAGGGTTTCGTGCGCCGGTCGAGCAATATCTGGCGCTGAGCGGGCGGACCCTGTTCAAAGGCTTGGATTACGGCGACCTAGTTCGGCTGCAACTCGACATCGAGACGACCGGGCTCGATCCCGACGCCCCGGACGCCCGGATCATCCTCGTCACGGTCAGCAGCACACGCGGCTACGAGGCGGCCCTGGGCGCGCACGGCGAGGATGAGGCGACGATCATCGCGCAACTCAACGAGGCGATCGGCGCGGTCGATCCCGATATCATCGAAGGGCATAATATCTACAACTTCGATCTGCCCTACCTGCGCGCGCGGGCCAGGGCGCTCGGGGTCACCCTCGGGTGGGGCCGCGACGGCTCGGCGCTCGGCACCGGCAGCGATCAGCGCTTCAAGGTGATGGCACGCAGCCTCCCGTTCGCGCCGCACTATGCCTACGGTCGCCACTTCCTCGACACCTACCAGCAGATCCAGCGCTACGACAGCGCCGGGGCGATGACGAGCTACGGGCTGAAGGAGGCGATCGCGGCGCTCGGCCTGATCCGCGAGGATCGGACCTTCGTGCGCGGCGACACGATCGCGGCGGCGTTCGAGACCGACCGTGAGCGGATCGTCGCTTATGCCCTCGACGACATCCGCGACGTGGCGGTGTTGAGCGCCTTGACCGCGCCGACCGAGTTCTATCAGACGCAGATGCTGCCGCGCTCCTTCCAGCGGACCGCGACCGGCGGCAGCGGCGGGAAGATCAACGCCCTCTTCTTGCGCGCCTATCTCGCGGCGCGACAGTCCGTGCCGCGTCCGGCCCCTCCGCAGCCGTATCCGGGCGGGTGGAGCGAGGTGCGCGAGGTCGGCATCTTCCGCCCGATCGTGAAGTGCGACGTCGAGAGCCTGTATCCGGCGATCATGCTCACCGATCAGATCGGCTCCGCGAGCGACAAGCTCGGCGTCCTGCTGCCGCTGCTGCGCGACCTGACCACGCGGCGTTTGCGCGCGAAAGAGCGGGCGCGGGCCGCGCGCGGCGAGGAATACGCCGTCTGGCAGGGGTTACAGTCGTCGTTCAAGGTGCTGATCAACTCGTTCTACGGGTATCTCGGTTTCAGTCAGGCGCTTTTCAACGACTTCGCGTCGGCGGAGCGGATCACCCTGCGCGGCCAGGAACTCCTTAAAGGGATCGTCGCGAAGTTGGAGCAGACCGGCGCGCGACCGATCGAGGTCGATACCGATGGCGTCTACTTCGTCCCGCCACCGGGGGTCAGCGGCCAGGCCGCCGAAGAGCGGTATGTCGCCTCGATCGGCGCGACGGCCCTGCCGCGCGGGATCAATCTGGCGTTCGATGGTCGTTACGCCACGATGGTGTCGTTGAAGACCAAGACCTACGTACTGAAAGAGTACGACGGCGCGCTGATTATGAAGGGCAGCAGCCTGCGGAGTCGGCGCGACGAGCCGTACTTGCGACGGTTCCTCAATGAAGCCGCAGAGTTGCTGATCGCCGATTCCCGCGATGCCCTCCGCGATCTCTACTTCGCCACCGCGCGCCGCCTGCAAGCGCACGAACTGACCCCGCGCGACTTCGGGCGCTGGGAGACGATCACGCAGAAAACCTTTCGCAGCGAGGCCAATCGTCGGCTCGCGGCGGTGGCGCAAGGGCAGCGGATCGGCGAACGGGTCGTGGTCTATCAGCGCACCGATGGTGCGCTCGGCCTCCTCGATGATTGGCAGCATGACGAGGATGTGACCTACCTGCTGCGCCGTCTGCGCGACGTGGCCGCCCGCTTCGCCGATCTCTACGAGGACGCGGCGGCGTTCGATCACGCCTTCCCGCCGCTCACCGCGACGAGCAACCTGGAGGCGCAACAGGCACGCACGGCGAGCAAGCAACTCTCGCTCTTCTAGCCATCGGGCCGTCGATCCCTATCGGCCCGTGTCGCCCCACCGCTGGACGAAGAAGGTCGTCACCAATACCGGCTTGCGGGCACGCCACTTGCTTCACGCGACGAGATGAGACCCGCCCGACCATGATTACGGGCGAGAGAGGCGTCGTGCGCCCGAGTGACGATAGCGTGACCGCAGGGGGTGTGGGGTGAGCGAGGGACGAGCACGACCGATCGAGCAGCTAGCGGAACCGCCACGCGCCCATACTACCGCCACCGGCCACGCCGTCTCGGCGGCGGGCTGGCTGGATGCCCACTTCGAGGCATGTCGTCCCGAATACGAGGCGATCCTCAGCTCGGTGGGGATCGGGCGTGGGGAGCGCGTGCTTGACGCGGGGTGCGGCGGGGGCAACTTCCTCCCGCTCCTGGCGCGATTGGTCGGCCCGGCGGGGAGTGTGGTCGGCGTGGATCTGGCACCGGATAACGTCGAGGCGGTGCGCGCCCGCCTGGACCCACACGATCTGCCGTGCCCGGTCACGGTCGAGATCGGGTCGTTGCTGCGCCTGCCCTATCCCGATGCCCACTTCGATGCGGCTTGGTGCGCCAATGTCTTAATGTACCTGGACGACGA
>DATCMP010000338.1:0-1605 GCA_036563365.1 Thermomicrobiales bacterium | reverse complement strand
GTCCGGCGCTGGTGGGGCCGTCACCGTGCCCCGGTTCGGAGCATATCGGTGAGTCGGCAGGCCCTCTCGCCCGTAAGCCTTCCTCCCTCGCCCGGACCCGCCGGGCCCGGTGGTAGGGCGGGTGAAGGGGCTGGTACACTTTGCCGTCGCGAACGGATCGTGGGGGCAGGGCAGGGAAGGGGCGAATCGTGGCGTTACGGCTGGGACAAATCGGTGACGATGAGCTGGTCTTGGAGATCGGGAGCGGTGATCGACCGAATCCGCGCTCCGATGTCCTCGTCGATCGCTTCATCGAAGATAACACCGAGCGTGGCGGCAACCTGCGGATCGATCGCCCGCTGATCGTCGCGGATGCCCACCAACTCCCGTTCAAAGATAAATCGTTCGACTATATCGTCTGCTTCCATATCCTCGAACATATGGACGATCCGGCGCAGTTTATCCGCGAGATCACGCGCGTCGGCAAGCGCGGCTGGATCCAGTCGCCGGCAGAAGTGGCGGAAAAACTCTTCCACTGGTCGTTCCACCGCTGGTACGTGAACCTGATCGATGGCAAGCTGATCCTCCATCCGAACAAGGGTGAGGAGACGTTCGGCGATCTCTTCGATTATCTCTACGCGCATAATCCGCGCTTTGCGCGTTTCAGCCGGAGTATGCCCGCCCTCTTCTACGTCGATCACGAATGGGAAGGGGGGATCGAGTTCGAGATTCGCGAGGACTCGCCGCTCGACTTACGCGACCCGGCCACGCTGCGTCGCCTGACCCGCCCGCAGGAGAGCTGGCGCGGGGCGATCAAGGGCGACATCCTCTCGTTCGCCCACGATCGGACGCCGCGCCCGCTCGTCAACGCGGCCAAGCGTTTCACGCGGCGGCGCGAGCCAACGAAGCGCACGTTCGACCTCGACGCGCTATTTGCCTGCCCCGCCTGTGGTAGCGGCCTCTCGCACGTCGGCGACGAATATAGTTGCACTTCCTGTGGTCGTATCTATCCGGTTACGAAGGGTTTGCCGCACCTCTTACTTGACGAGGCACGGTTACCGGAAGATCACACCGTCGGCGCGGAGTAACCTGGCGACAAATACGGGCGATTCGCATCATAAAAGGGGCGACGGGCATGGTGGCCGCCGCCCCTTCGCGTCGTTGAACTGCAATGGCTCACGCGCGTTATGCGCGTGAGCCATGTCCCTCGCCGCCGGGGGGTGCCGCGGTGCGACGTCGCAGTGCGAGCAAGATACCGCCGATAATCAGCCCCACGAAGGCGAAGGCGATGAGCTTCTGCTCCTTCACCAGTGCGAGCGAAAGGATGCCGAAGAGTGCCGTCAGGGTATAGACCAGCGCAACGATCTGGCGCACGCCGAACCCCGCCGCGCGCATGCGGTGGACGAGGTGGGTGCCGTCACCGCCCTGGAAGGGCGAACGCCGCCCGAGCAAACGTTGCAGGATCACCAGCGCGGTATCGAGGATCGGCAAGCCGAGGACCAGCGCCGCTGTCGCGATCTTCGCCCCGCCGATGATCGAGATCACCCCGAGAGCATATCCGAGGAACATCGAGCCGCTGGTCCCCATGAATATCCGGGCGGGCGGGAAGTTGTACGCCAGAAAACC
>DATCMP010000317.1:0-2243 GCA_036563365.1 Thermomicrobiales bacterium | reverse complement strand
CGAGAGTTGAGCAGCAAGCCTTCGATCCGTTGCCCACGCCAGCGACGCCCGGCATAGGTGGGTTGACCGTCGAGCAGGAAATCCTCGCCGCTGATCGCCACGCGCGTCACACTTTCCCCCTAACGCTTCCCGGTGAGGCGCCGCGTCAGCCGGGTCAGGCCGAGGACGACACCACCGATCCCATTCGGGCCATACGGTTCGTAGGCTTGTACTCGCGTGAATTTGCCGTCGCGCACCTCGAAGAAGAACGCCTGCGGGAAGTTCAGCCGCATCCCCGCTTTCAGGACATGCGCCGAAGCGACCTCAGCGGCAGCGCTCTGTCCATCATCGCCGAAGTAAAAGTTTTCGATCGTGAAGCCGAACGTCTTCATCGTCCCGAAGCCCCACTGCAAACCAGCGGTGATCGCCGATTTGCCGATCATCTGCGGGGTCGGGTAGTGCGGATCGAAAAGGAGGCCATCTTCGGTGAAAAGCGCCAAGACGCCATCGAGATCTTTCGCCTCGACGGCGTCGAACAATCGCTCTGCCAGGCCACGCAACGACTCTGCCATCGTGCCCCCCACGCAGCCGATAGGGGGCGCGGAGCGGCCTGGCGCGTTGCCGCAAGCCGACCGCTCCGCGCCGCCGATTCGTCCTTCAGCGTTACCGCGCCAGGGCACCCATCGGGTCCCACGCGGGCAGCACGATCGGCTCCTGATCGAGCGCCGCCTGGAGCTCGGCGGGGAGCAAGTCCTTGCGCGCCGCGATCTCGAAGGTGTACTCATCGAACCAGGAGTCGTTCATCGTGTAGTAGCCCTTCTGGCCGTTCTCCTCGCCCCACGAGTTTTCGACACGCCAGCGTCGCGCGGTGCCATCGACCACATCAACGCCCGTGAAGAGCATCGCATGAGTCATCAGGGTCTCGTGGTAATCGAGCCGCGCGGCCTTGTCCTGGGTGAATTCCTCGCCATAGAGCGCACCGTAATCAAAGAGATTCTTGTCCCAAATACCCTGCTTGCGCTCCATCTGCTTGCCGACATCGCAGCCGAACCAGACCGGCTCCCCGCCGACGATCACCTTCTGGGCGATCTCCTTCATCAGGCCGATCTCGATGTTGAGGTACTTCACGATCGCGCCACCGACGACATTGCCGAGGTATTCGACCGTGAAGGTGCGCCCGTATGGGCTGGTGGCGCGCGGGTCGTTGACGAGGCAAACATACTCGTCGATCGGCAACTCGATATATTTCGCCGCGAACTCTTGGGGGGTCATCTCCTCGTCGCGGTGGAAGTTCTTGTCGCTGTCCGCCCACTGCCAGGTGAAGCGCTCCGGGGGCGTCCCCAGGTGGATACACAGCATCCGATAGATCGTCCGCAGCAGGGTATCTTTGCGCTCGGCCAACGCCTCAGGCGTGGCCCCGCCCGCATACCGCTCGCGCAGATCCTGACACCCTTCGCGCAGCTTCGCCTTCAGCAAGCTGTTCATCTTGCGGGTCTCGGACGAGCTCTGTGTCTCGGGCATGACCGCTTTCGGCACCGCGCCGTGCTTCTTGATCAGGTTAACGAACATATTCCACTGACCGCCGTCCCCGAGCGGATCTTCGAGCAGGAAGGAGACGGTGCGATCGGCGAGCGGCTGGTCGGCGGTCTGGATGATCGCCTCGTAGAGGTAGTTGGCGCGCTCGAACTTGTCCCAGAACATCGTATAGTTCTGGCTGAACTCGAACTCCTTCACGCCCATCTTCTTCATCGCGCCGACGCGGAAGAGGTTGAGCCCGGCGAACATCCAGCAGCGCCCGGACTGGCGCTGGTTCGTCACGTTCCAGTCATCAAGCTTGTGCGAAAAGCTCGGCACGGTCGCCACGGCGATCTCATGGTCGAGCGCCACCGCGTCGATCGACGTACCCACAACCGCGTTTTGCGCGATCTTGTTCGCGCGATTGGCCGCGAACTCGCGGCGTAGCTCGGCGATGTAGCTTTCCGACAATGTCCCGGCATGCCCGGTCTGCATCCTCGGCTCAAATGTCACCATCGGGCTTCCTCCTCACTGAGCTCGTTCCCGGTCGATAGACGCACTCTACCACGAATCCCGCGCGAAGGGATACATGGGGAAGCGACCCGGCATTGTGCCGGGTCGCCTCACGAGACGGATTTGTACCCCTAACAGTCGAAGCTAGCGCGCGGTCAGGCCGCCGTCGATCACGACTTCCGAGCCGGTCATGAACTCGGCGGCGTCGGAGGCGAGATAGGCCGCGAGATCGGCGA
>DATCMP010000315.1:0-1997 GCA_036563365.1 Thermomicrobiales bacterium | reverse complement strand
CTCCGGCTCCAAAATCCGTCGATCGGCCAGCAGTCCCGTCCGGTCGAGGTGTCCCATCACCGCCAGCAGCCGCCCCGCATCTTCTGGTTGCCTATCCGTCGCGTGGCCCAGGGCGCGCGGCGTGTACACCAGCGCTGTCTTCGTCATGCATCCCATCTGGTTCTATATCCTACTGCCTTCAACGCGAAAAGTATAACAGAGGGGAAATGGGCGTTAACCCGCCACGAGAAACGAACGGGTCAGGGGTGAAAACGGTAGCAAATTCGGCACGCGCCGTTCAGAGCAAGCCCGGTCCGCGCTCGTCACGCACAACGGCTCAGAACTCGATCCCCTTCTGGGCCTTAACACCGTCATGGTATGGATGTTTGATCTCGCGCATCTCGGTGACGAGATCGGCGAAGTCGATCAATTCGGGCGGGGCATCGCGCCCGGTGAGGATCACATGCTGCAACGGCGCACGCCGACGCAGCACATCGAGGACTTCGGCGAGGTCGAGCCAGCCGAACTTAAAGCAATAGGTGATCTCGTCGAGGATAACGATGTCGTAGTCGCCGCTCTCGATCTTCTCGCGGCAGAGGGTCCAGCCTTCGCGCGCCAGGGCGCGATCCTGCGCGATATTCTCGGACATCCAGGTGAAGCCCCCGCCGAGCGGGATCACCTCGACACCCATCTTGCGTGCCGCTTGCTCCTCACCGAAGCGTGCATCCCGCTCCTTGATGAATTGCAACATACAGACACGCATCCCCCGGCCCCAGGCACGCGTCAGGATCCCGAGCGCGGCGGTCGTCTTACCCTTGCCATCGCCGGTATTGACGATCACCAGACCCTGCGCGCGGCGGTCGGCGCGCTGACGAACCGCGCGTTGCTCCTCACGGATCTGCGCCCGCCCCTCATCGGTCAACTCGGGGTGGACGGCGGCATCATTATCGGTATCCGAGCGATCGGCCATCGGCAACTCTCCCATCGAGCAAGAACCCATCGCGTTGTCGCGCTATGCGCGTAATCCAATGGCTACTATACTACCCGATAGGTTGGCACGACCGCGCCGGACGGTCGCCAACGACGACCGAAGGGCAAGGAACCATGATCGAACAGCTGACCGGGACACGCTACGTGGTCCCGTTGCGCGAGGGGGGGTCCCTCCCCGCGATCGTCGAAACCGATGGCGGGGGCAACTTCGTCGTCAAATTCCGTGGTGCAGGCCAGGGGATGAAGGCGCTCGTCGCGGAAGCGCTCGCCGCCGGGATCGGCACGGCAGTCGGGCTCCCGATCCCCCGCTCCGCGATCATCGAGCTCGGCAGCGGCTTCGGCGAGAGCGAGCCAGACCCGGAGATTCAGGATATTCTGCGCGGCAGCACCGGCAAGAATTTCGGGCTCGCCTATCTCCCCGGGGCGCTCGCTTTCGACCCGGCGACCGACATGGCGGTCGATCCCGAGCTCGCCGCCGCGACCGTCTGGTTCGACGCCTTCATCACGAACGTCGACCGCACCTCGCGCAATACCAATCTGCTCCTCTGGCACGACCAACTTTGGCTGATCGACCACGGCGCGTCGCTCTACTTCCACCACCGTTGGGAAGGCTGGCGCGACCGGATCCAGACGCGGTTCGCGCCGATCAAAGACCACGTACTCCTGCCGGCGGCGGGCGATCTCCTGGCGACCGATGCGCGACTGCGCCCGTTGCTGACGGAGGAGATCATCAACGCGATCGTCGCCGATCTTCCCGAGGAATGGCTCGGCAACGAGCCTGGATTTGCCGATGTGGCAGCGCACCGCGCGGCCTATGTGTACTATCTGCTCGCGCGCCTGAACGGCCCGCGCGAGTGGCTACAGGAAGCGATCGATGCTCAACGACGCGGCCCCGAGCGCCTCGCACCCCGCCTCACCCACCGGCCACCCCAGCCCGCCCCCCGCCCCCCTCGCCGCGTGGTATAGCTACACGATCGTGCGGTTCGTGCCGCGCGTCGAGCGTGGGGAGTCGATCAACGTCGGGGCGA
>DATCMP010000309.1:0-6484 GCA_036563365.1 Thermomicrobiales bacterium | reverse complement strand
GCGTCTCCCGGCGGCCCCGGCGTCTCGCGAATACCCCGCATCTCATTGTTTGGCGACTCTGGCGGGTTCGGCGGGTTTAGTGGTCTTCGCGGGCTCGTTCACCACCTTAGCTTCGAGGACGCGCATGAGATACCGGGCGATCTGATCGCGCTCGCGGGGGAAATCGCCGTCGCTCTGGTCGCGCAGGAGGATGATGCAACCGGCTACGAGGGCGATCCCTACGAGGAGAATCCAGAAGGCGGCGCGGTCTTGAAAGAGCAGGACCACGCCGAGGATCGCTATGAGCGTGCCGAAGATGATGCCGAAAAGAGTGCCGAGCGTCAGGCTGATCAAGAATCTTTCGCCATGAGTGTAAGCGTAGCGCCCGGTGAGCATAGTGCCGGAGGCGTCTGGGTGCAGGCTGAACGTACAACGGCGTGAATAATCGTAATTGCGATAACTGTTGAGCGAGTGCCTGATCGGATCGAAATGGTGTGAGAGATAGATTAGATAGGTGGCCTTTTCCTGCCAGCCGAGGAAGTTGCCGTCCGAGCGGGCGTGTTGCCACCGACCGCGCGAGTCGGAGAACTCAGCGGCGAGGCGGCGGCGACACTCCTCCACGGGGAGACTTGTGTGCAGGGTGAAGGGGTAGCCATTGAATTTGGCGGTGTTCATCGCTGCGCCCCTCGGTCGAGTGCCACCGTTGTCGCCAGGATGTACGAGGGTGATCATTGGTGCGTGTCGTTACTGGTGCTACCACGGTTGTGATGAGGGGCTTTAACCCGTCCTTAACCTACATCCGGTACACTCACGCGCGAGAGTAACAGCGCCATACGTTGTGAGCGCGAGCCATAGCAGCGATGAGCGGGGGATGGGCGACGATGGGCGACGACCGGGCGGCGATCAGCGCGGCGGAGGCCGGGGGGCTGCCCGGTGCGGATACGCCGCGACGTGGGTCGGCGCTGGAAGTGCTGGGGGCGTCGGCGCGGCTGGGGCTGACCTCATTCGGCGGGCCGGTCGCGCACCTGGGCTTTTTTCGCCAGGAGTACGTCGAGCGGCGGCGCTGGCTCGACGCGGCGACCTACGCCGATCTCGTCGCGCTCTGCCAGTTCCTGCCCGGTCCGGCCAGCAGCCAGGTCGGGATCGGGATCGGGATCATGCGGGCGGGGCTCTGGGGCGGACTCGCCGCGTGGCTGGGGTTCACCCTGCCGTCGGCGCTGGCGCTGATCGCCTTCGCGTATGGGGTCGGCGCGTTCGACCTCAACGGCGCGGGCTGGCTGCACGGGCTGAAGATCGTCGCGGTGGCGGTGGTGGCGCAGGCGGTCTGGGGGCTGGCGCGGCAACTGGCCCCCGATCGCCCGCGCGCCACGATCGCGCTGCTCGCCGCGATCGTCACCCTGCTGTGGCCCGCCGCATTGGTCCAGGTGGCGATCATCGTGGTGGCCGGGCTGCTCGGCTGGCGCTTGTTGCAGTCGGCGGCGGTCGCGCCGGCGGCGGAGGGTGCGTCGCCGGTGCGCCGGGGCGTCGCGATCGGTTGCTGGGTCGCGTTCTTCGGCTTGCTGGTGGCGCTGCCGCTGCTGCGCCAGCTTTCCTCGTCGCACGCGCTGGCCGTCTTCGACAGCTTCTACCGGTCGGGCTCGCTCGTCTTCGGCGGCGGGCACGTCGTCCTGCCGCTCTTGCAGGCTGAGGTGGTGCCGCCGGGATGGGTCACGAACGATCAGTTCATCGCCGGGTACGGCGCGGCGCAGGCGGTGCCGGGGCCGCTCTTCACCTTCGGGGCGTACCTCGGGGCGGTCAGCGGCCCCGCGCCGAACGGCCTGCTGGGCGGGTTGCTGGCGCTCGTCGCCATCTTCCTGCCGTCTTTCCTGCTGGTGACCGGGGCGCTGCCGTTCTGGCACGCGATCCGCGCCCGACCCGCGTTTCAGTGGGCGCTGGCCGGGATCAACGCGGCGGTGGTCGGGCTGCTGCTGGCCGCGCTCTACAATCCGGTCTGGATCAGTGCCATCGGCAGCGTGACCGACGTGGCGCTGCTGCTAGTGGTTGGCGGATTGCTGATCGTCTGGAAGCTGCCGCCGTGGCTGGTGGTGATCCTGGGCGCGGTCGCGGGGCAAGCGGTGAGGATGGTCGGGTGATGGATGATGATGGTCAGGTGCGGTTCTCGAAACGCCTCTGCATTTCACGAATCGTTGCCAGTGGTAGGTAAAGCGTATCGTCAGCGTTCGGAAATAGTTGGAAGGCAAATCGCTCATAGAAATCGCGTGCCGCGTCGTCCTTCGCCTTAACAACCATAAAGACTGCGCCGAGCTGTGCACTGATCGCCATGATACGGTCAAACGCATCAACCATCAGGAGAGAGCCGATTCTCTGGCTGCGCCACCGCTCATCTCGTGCAAGTCGACCGAGCAGGACTGCTGGTAGCATGGGATAGCGCGGGAGTTTCCTGATAGCATCGGGTGGTAATGTGCTGGCCTTAACAGCGGTTGCGCTGAGCGTATAAAACCCAACAACCGCATTCTCGTGTGTTGTATCGAGCGCAACATAAATGGTAGCAACGCCCCGCCGCTGTTCTTGCCCGGCTTGTTGGCGGAAGTAGCGATCCAATCTCTCACTACCACAAGAAAACGCAGTGCGGTCATGGTTGTCATTCAATAATTCGAGGACGAAGCGCGGCGTATCTACCACCGCTGGTCCACCGTCTCACGGTGGAGTTGGTACGCTTCCAACATTGCCTCGGTCGGTTGCGGTGGATTACGCAACGCCTCGACCAGCGCGGCGGTGTCGCGCTCGGTTAAGATGATCAGTTCATTGGTGCGGATGATCTCCTCGGCGGCGGTCTGCGCGCTCTGCACGAGGAAATCGGTCAGTGATTGCCCGCGCAGGGCAGCAGCACGCTCGAAGAGCGCCTTTTGCGCCGGGTTCACGCGCGCTTCGAGACGTGCGCGCGGCGCTGCTTTCGGTCGTGGTTGCGTTGTTGCCATGATGGCTCCTAACCTAATAATAGACGTTGCTTCATTGTACGGCAATGTGCCGGTATTGGCAAGCCCGGGTGGGGCTGTGTTCAGAGCGTAGGCGCGGAATTTCAACCGCCAGCCACCACCCATGCATACCGCCCGCAGGCAATGATACTCACGTTGCGGTATGTGCGGCCAGGTTGCCTAACCCGCGAACGCCCCGTGTGCTACGATCGCGCGGAGCGGTGGCCCACGGTGCCGCCACGTCTATGGCACGTAGCTGAGAGGATTAACCTGATGGCGAAGATTGCCTTCATCGGGGCGGGGAGCACGGTGTTCGCCCGCAATCTGCTGCGCGACCTCTTCACGTTCCCCGAGTTGCACGGCTCTGAGATCGCGCTGATGGATATCGATGCGGAGCGCCTGGCGGTGACCGAGGCGGTCGCACGGCGAGTCGCCGATCTGGCCGGGGCCAAGCCGACGATCACGACGACGCTCGACCGGCGGCAGGCGCTCGATGGCGCGGACTACGCGATCAACATGATCCAGGTCGGCGGGTACAAACCGGCCACGGTGACCGATTTCGAGATCCCGAAGCGGTACGGCCTGCGGCAGACGATCGCCGACACCCTCGGGATCGGCGGGATCATGCGGGCGCTCAGGACGATCCCGATCATGCTCGACATGACGCGCGACATGGAAGAGCTCTGCCCGGACGTCACCTTCCTCAACTACACCAACCCGATGGCGATCCTCTGCTGGGCGCTGTCGCGCGCGACGCCGATCAAGACGGTCGGGCTCTGCCATAGCGTGCAGGGGACGGCGGCGGAACTGGCGAGTATTCTGGGCCTCCCGGCGAATGAGATCGACTACCGCTGCGCCGGGATCAACCACATGGCCTTCTACCTGAAGTTCGAGCATCAGGGCCGCGATCTCTACCCCGAGTTACAGCGGGTCTACGAGGAAGGGCTCTATCCGGCGCACGAGCGGGTCCGCTTCTCGATCCTTAAGCGGTTCGGCTTTTTCGTCACCGAGTCGAGCGAGCATTTCTCGGAGTACACGCCGTACTTCATCAAGGGGTCGCGCCCGGACCTGATCGACCGCTACAACGTGCCGCTCGATGAATACCCGGCGCGCTGCGAGGAGCAGATCGCGGAGTGGGGGACGTTGCGCTCGGCGCTGCTGGCGTCCGATCCGCAGGCGCTCCCGAACTACGAGGCGTCGAAGTACGGCAAGCTCGGCGGCACCCGCGAGCGGCGGCTGAAGTTCATCGAGCGCGAGGCCCCCGAACGGGTGCCGGAGATCCGCCAGCGCTGGCTGACCGAGCGCCAGGAGAAGAGCGGCGGCCACAGCGGCGAGTACGGCACGCTGATCATCCACAGCATGGAGACCGGCGAGCCGCGCGTGATCTACGGCAACGTGCCGAACGCGGGATTGATCGACAATCTGCCGACGGGGTGCAGCGTCGAGGTGCCGTGCCTGATCGACCGCCAGGGGGTGCAGCCGACCGCGGTCGGCACCTTGCCGCCGCAACTCGCCGCGCTGATGCAGACGAACATCAACGTACAATCCTTGACGGTGGAGGCGGCGCTGACCGGCAAGCGCGAGCATGTCTACCACGCCGCGCTGCTCGACCCGCACACCGCAGCGGAACTCGACCTCGACCAGATCCCCGCCCTCGTGGACGAACTGATCGCGGCGCACGGGGAGTTGTTGCCGACGTTTCGGTAGGCGGTGGGGGCGGCGACCGCCCCCGGCCCGAACGCGCAACCGCGAGACGCGCCGGGGGGCGGTCGTGGGCGGGGGAGATCTGTTGGCACGCGCCCTGCCTCGGGGGCTGGGTCGGGCGGATCGACGCGCGACGTGGCAGGGTGGAGGGAGGAGCGACAGGATGGCTCGACCGCGCGTATTGGCCCTGATCCTCGCCGGGGGTGAGGGGGGACGCCTCGAACTGCTGACCGAATATCGCGCCAAACCTGCGGTCCCGTTCGCCGGCACCTATCGCCTGATCGATTTCGTGCTGAGTAATTGCGCCAATAGCCGGCTCGATGATGTCTGGGTCCTGGCGCAGTATCACCCGCACGCCCTCAACGATCACCTCGCCAACGGACGCCCCTGGGATCTCGACCGCACCTTCGGTGGCCTGAAGGTGCTGCAACCGTATCTCGGCAGCGCCGAAGGCGGCTGGTATCAGGGGAACGCCGATGCGATCTATCGGCAGAGCCAATCGATCCGCGATTTCGCGCCCGATCTCGTCCTCGTGCTGAGCGCGGACCATGTCTATCACCTCGATTACCGGGCGGTGATCGATCAGCATCAGCACACGGGGGCGACGGCGACGATCGTCACCACGCGGGTGCCGCGAGAACGCGCCGGGCAGCACGGCGTGGTGGGGGTGGACGAGGACGGGCGCGTGACCGCGTTCGCCTATAAGCCGGATGAGCCGCAGAGCGATCTCATCGCCACCGAGGTCTTCCTCTACGACGCCGCGACGCTGCTCGATACCCTGGACGCGCTGATCGACGAGGCGCGGGGTGCCGCCGATGGGGATGGCGCGGACACCGACGAGGCGAGTGATGCCACCGACGAAGACGGTTCGGACACCGAGGGCGACAAGCCAGCGCTGCGCGATTTCGGGCACGAACTCCTGCCTCGCTTGGTCGAGGCGGGCGGCGTGCGCGAATATCGGCTCGATGGCTACTGGCGGGATGTCGGCACGATCGCGAGCTACTGGGCGGCGCATCGGGAATTGCTCGCCGACGATCGGGCGCTCCCCCTGGACGATCCCGGCTGGCCGCTCCGCACCTTCGCGCCGCAGCGCCCCGCCGCGCGCCTCGCCCCGCGGGCGCGGATCGCCAGCAGCCTGCTCGCGCCGGGCTCCCTGATCGCCGGGGATGTCAGCGGCGCGATCCTCGGCCCCGGCGTGATCGTGGAGGAAGGGGCGACGGTGCGCGACGCGATCATCCTGGAAGGCGCGCGGATCGCGCGCGGCGCGACCGTTGAACGGGCGATCATCGACGCGGGTGCGACTATCGGCGAGGGGGCGACCGTCGGTGCCCCACACCCCGACGCCGCTGACGCCGACGCCGCCGACGCCGATGGGGTGGTCCTGATCGGTATCGGGGCCGTTGTCGCGCCGCAGGCGACGATTCGCGCGGGCGATCGTGTCACGCCTGCGTCCGGCTAGGCTGGGCGCGGTCCCCACCGTCATCCGTGCGCGGGGGCGGCCAGCGGAACGGCGCGGGCGGGTATGAGGGCGAAGGGAACGGATGGTCGAGGGTATTGACGCGGCGCGGCGGCTCGCGCACGAACTGAATCTCCCGATCGAGGGTGTCGCGGCGACGATCGCGCTGCTGGACGAAGGGAACACGTTGCCGTTCATCGCGCGCTACCGCAAGGAGCGGACGGGCGGGCTGGACGAGGATGATATTCGCCGCCTGGAGGCGGCGTTGGCATCGTTGCGGGCGCTGGAAGCGCGACGGGCGGCGATCCTGGCGGCGCTGGAGGAGGCGGGGACGCTGACGCCGGAGCTGGCGGCGAGCCTCGCGGCGGCG
>DATCMP010000478.1:0-20106 GCA_036563365.1 Thermomicrobiales bacterium | reverse complement strand
ATCGTGATCAGCATGATCATCTTCGCGATCTTGAAGCTCGCCCCGGGCGATCCGATGTCGCAGTTCGCGGCGAATCCGTCTGTCCCGCCGGAAGTGCGGCTGAACATCCGCAAGCAGCTCGGACTTGATGACCCGATCCCGGTGCAATACGTCAAGTGGGCGACCTCGTGGGTGCAAGGCGACTGGGGCTTCTCCTTCTCCTCGCGCACCGGCGTACGCGGGCTCGTCGCCGGGCGGATCGGTACGACTCTCTTCGTGATGGGCCTGGCCTTCATCGTCGGCCTGCTGATCGCGCTGCCGATCGGTATCCTGGCGGCGGTGAAGCAATACTCGCTCTTCGATCAGGTTGCCACGACGGTCGCCTTCTTCGGCTTCTCGATCCCGACATTCTTCTCCGGCTTGCTCGCTATCCTCTTCTTCTCGATCAAGCTCGGCTGGCTCCCCTTCATCTATGAATCGAATACCGCGCACGGCGGATTTCTCGGCTTGTTGGAGCGGTTGCGGTTTGCGGCCTTGCCGGTGATGATCCTGGGTCTCTTCCAGGCGGCGGCGCTGATGCGCTACACCCGCGCCTCGATGCTGGAGAATATTAAGCTTGACTATGTACGCACCGCGCGGGCGAAGGGGATTAAGGAACGCAAGGTCATCATCGGCCACGTCGTCCGCAATGCGTTCATCCCGGTTATCACGATCATCGCGCTTCAGCTACCCGGCCTCTTCGGTGGGGCCATCATCACCGAGCAGATCTTTCGCGTACCCGGGATCGGTTCCCTCCTGATCAGCGCACTCGGTGCGAGCGATACGCCGGTCGTCATGTCGATCGTCTTCATCATCTCGATCCTGGTCGTCCTCTCGAATTTGTTGGCCGACATCATCTACGGGTTGCTCGACCCGCGCATCAAGTTCAGCTAAACGCGCAATTGTTAGTGGCCGATAGCATTCGGTCAGTCACGAATTGTTTGGGGTGGGACGGTTCGCCGACTACCGGATGAGGGAGGAACAGGGATGGCCGAGATTAGCGATAGCGCGCGTGGGGCATCCGGCGCGGCGCGTGCAGGTGCGGGGACACTGGCCGGTGGGCTGAAAGCCCGTAAATCGCGCTCGCTCTGGAGCGATGCCTGGCGGCAATTTCGCAAGCACAAGATGGCGCTGACTGGTGTCGCCATCCTGACGATCATCATTCTGGCGTGTATCTTCGGACCATTCATCTACGTCAAACCAAAATCGCTGAATGTCTTAATCGGATTGCAAGGCCCTTCGTGGTCTGCGCCGATGGGATACGATGATCTCGGACAGGATGTCCTCTCTCGCGTCCTCACCGGTGGGCGGAAGTCCCTGCTCGTCGGTTTGATGGCGATGTTGGTGTCGATCACGGTTGGCACGCTCATCGGGGCGATGGCCGGCTTCTTTGGCAAAGGTGTCGACTCGGTGCTGATGCGGATCACCGACCTCTTCCTGGCGTTGCCGCAATTGCCGCTGCTGCTCCTGATCAGCTATCTCTATGTCGGCAAGTTGAAGGCGATCTTCGGTGTCGAGAACGGCATCCTCGTCTTGATCGTCGCCGTGATCGGTTTCTTGAACTGGATGCCGGTCGCGCGCCTGGTGCGCGCCTCGTTCCTCTCGCTGAAAGAGAAGGAGTTCGTCGAGGCCGCGCGTTGCATCGGTGCGACCACGCCGAGTTTGATCTTTAAGCACATCATGCCGAACGTCCTCTCGCCGGTCATCGTGGCGGCGACCCTCGGCGTCGGCGCGGCGATTATCAGCGAGTCGTCCCTCTCCTTCCTCGGCCTGGGCTTCCCGCCGGATGTGCCGACCTGGGGCTCGATGCTGTTCGGCGGGAAGGATCAGTTGCCGTTTGCGCCACATGTCGCGGTCTTCCCCGGCCTGATGATCTTCCTGGTCGTCCTCTCAATCAATTACATCGGCGACGGTCTGCGCGACGCGCTCGACCCGCGCTCGCGGATCTAAGAGGCACAGCTTTCAACAGTAGGGCAAAAATACCAGGGCCGGGGTCACTAGACCCCGGCCCTGTGCTCTCGGTGGCGGCGTTTCACGGATGACGCCGCGGGGCGGTTGACCCTCAGAACCCGCTCAGCGCAAGACCGCCCGCCGCTTCTAGTCGCTATCCTCACCGATCGGTGCCGCGTCGGCCCGCAACACCTTCTTGTCGAATTTACCGACCGAGGTTTTGGGTAGTTCGGCGATGAAGCGGATCTCGTCGGGGAGCCACCAGCGGGCGACTTTGTCTGCGAGGAAGTCGAGGATTTCCTGCTGCGTGACCCGATCGCGATGCTCGGGTGTGGTCACGACAAAGGCGACCGGGCGCTCCTGCCACTTCGGATGGGGTAGGGCGATGACCGTCGCCTCCAAGACTTTCGGATGGGCCATGATCGCATTTTCCAACTCGACCGAGGAGATCCACTCGCCACCCGACTTGATCACGTCCTTGGTGCGATCGACGATCGCCATGTAGCCATCGGCATTGATCGTGGCGACATCGCCGGTGCGGAACCAGCCGTCGGCTGTCACCTTGTCGGGGTCGGCGTCGTGGTAGTACCCGCTGATGATCCAGGGGCCACGCACTTGCACCTCGCCGAACGCGACCCCATCCCATGGAAGCTCCGCGCCGGTTTCGATGTCGGCGATCCGCATCTCGACCCCCGGCACCGGTGGCCCCTGGGTGCGTCGCATCACCTCGGCCTGCTCGGGAGAATGCCAGGTACGCGGCTTGGCGACGGTGCCGATCGGCGAGGTTTCGGTCATCCCCCAGGCGTGGACAACCCGGAGTCCCTGGCGATCCATTCCCTCGATCAGCGCGGAAGGGACCGCCGAGCCGCCGCCGACGACCGTGTGGACCGTCGGCAGGGTGATCCCGGTCTGTTCGATCTGGCGCAAGAGGCCGATCCACACGGTCGGCACGCCGGCCAGGAGGGTGGCATCTTCCTCGCGCGCCAGTTCCAGCAGCGCCGCGCCGTCGCCCATCCAGCGATCGGGGAAGAGGAGCTTCGCGCCCGCCATCCCCGCCCCGTAGGGGATACCCCAGCTATTGACGTGGAACATCGGGACGACCGGTAGGATCGTGTCGCTCTCCGCCAACCCCAGGGTGTCGCGCTGCAAGCCGGACATCGCGTGGAGGAATTGCGATCGGTGGGTGTAGACGACACCCTTCGGGTTGCCGGTCGTGCCGGAGGTGTAGCACATCGCGGCGGCGTCGCGTTCATCGAGGGTCGGCCAGGTGAACTCCGCTGCCGCGTCGGCCAAGAGCGTCTCGTAATCGAGGAGTTCGCCGAGGTTGTGCGCGGCGATCGGTCCGCCATCGCTGAGGACGACAATCGTCTCGACGCAGGGGACCTGCCCGGCGATCCGGTTCAGGATCGGCAGGATCGATTGATCGACGAAGAGTACCTTGTCCTCGGCATCGTTGATCACGAAGGCGAGCTGTTCGGGGAAGAGGCGCAGGTTAAGGGTGTGCAGGACCGCACCCATGCAGGGGACGGCGTAATAGAGTTCGAGGTGCCGGTAATTGTTCCAGGCCAGCGTGCCGACGCGGTCGCCCGGCTTGATCCCCAGATCGGTTAGCACATGCGCCAGGCGCTTGACCCGCGCCGCGCAGTCGCCGTAGGTGTAGCGATGGACACCATCCTCGCGTTTGGTGACGATCTCTTTCTTGCCGAAGAGCTTCTCGATACGCCAGAAGATGTGCTGGATCGTCAGGGGATAGTCTTGCATCATGCCCTGCATCGCGACCTCCTTGTTGCCGTTTGGCTGCTGCCAGGTCGAATCGCTGTTGCGCTGTGGTGTGACGGAGCCGTATTCCGCTCGTCAATGACCGGTGCAATTCGTACGACAGGGTATTGTTGACAATACGCCGCGTGGGGCTGTGTGTCAATGCTACGGTGAGGCTGCTTGCCTGATGTCGAGGGTTGCGCCTTCGTGCTCGGTCCGATGCGCGGCAACCGCTCACCTACTCGGTGCCGCCCTCGACAGCACCCAGGAATACGTCTTCCAACGACCGGCGATGCGGCGTGACGCCGTAAATCGCCACCCCGGCGCGCGAAATCGTTTCGACCAGGGTAGGGACGGTATCGAGGCTGTCTAGCCGCATACGAATCGTGGTGTGCTGGCCCTGCTCGCGCGACTCGATCGTGCCGAACTCGGCGATCCGATCGAGCAATCCTTCATGGTGCGCGCCGAGCAGGAGTTCAACTTCGAGCGCTTCGCGCAGCAACTCTTCGAGCGGACCATAGCGGACGACACGCCCGCGATCGACGATCGCCACCCGATCGCAGACCGACTCGACCTCGCTGAGGATGTGCGAGTTGAGGAAGACCGTCATCCCGCGCGCCTTGAGTACCCGGATGATGTCGCGCACCTCGCGGCGACCGATCGGGTCGAGCGCGGAGGTCGGCTCGTCGAGGAAGATCAGGGCCGGATCGCTGAGTAGTGCCTGCGCCAGCCCGATCCGTTGCAGCATCCCTTTCGAGTAGCCGCGGAGGCGATCGTTGCCGCGACCGGCGAGACCGACGAGTTCGAGGACCTCGGGGATCTTCCGTCGCCGGTCGGCGCGCGACACGCCGCTCAGTTCGCCGTGGAAGTCGAGGAATTCGGTCCCCCTGAGCCATTCGTGGAAGCGGAACTGCTCCGGTAAAAAACCGATCTGGCGCTTGGCGACCATCGAGCCGAGTGGCTGCCCGAGTAGCCGCGCCGTACCGGAGGTTGGGAAAGCGAGGCCGAGGAGCATCTTCATCGTCGTACTCTTGCCCGCGCCGTTCGGCCCGAGAAAGCCGAAGACCTCGCCTCGCGGTACGGCGATCGTCACATCATGTACCGCGATCTTGTCGCCGTACGCTTTGTGCAAGCCGTGCGTCTCGATCGCCAGGTCGGCGACCGGGGGGCCGTCGATGGTGTTCGCCGGTGGCCGATTCGTTGTCTGGGTCATCGCTTCCTCCCGCCAGTGTGGCGTTGTCTGCTGCAAAGCTTCCCCATCTGCGCCATATCGCGTGCTGCATCGCCTGCGGGGCCAAGGCGGCAAGGGCACAAGCGTCGTGTCCTTTTCCCTGTGACTCCCGAACGACGATCGCGGTTGCGCGCCAAACGCGACTGCGGGTACGGCGAACCGTACCCGCAGAGGATAAGCTTTTCGCGCCGCCGTTGTCGCGTCGGATCAGGGGGCGACGGTCGCGGGGACGTAAACCCGGAATGGTACGGTCGCTGGCTGTCCGCCTGGCGGATTGGTCAGCGTCACCGACCCTTCAAAGACGTAGAGCGGGATCAGGTAATTCGTCTTGCCATCGGTGCCGGGTGCCCAGCCGATCGCCACGCGAGCAACAACCGCATTCCCCTTGAAGATCGTGTTGGCGGGCAGATCCTGCGGGATCGTCTGGTCCACCTCCAGGTAACCGCCACCGGTGACGACATCGTTCCAGGCGGCGGCAAGGTCGCGTGTCGCCGCTTCGCGCGGGACGAGATTGGTCGGCCAGCGGTGGTAGACCTCGCGCACCGTGCCGTCGAGGCCGAGCTTGACCTGGATCATCGGGTCTTGCGGGATGAGGGTACCGGGTGTTTTCGGATGGTAGGTCACCACCACCTGATCGGTCGTTGGGCGGGTCACCTTGCCCGCGTCGGCGTCGGCGGGCATGATCCCGGTCTTGGTGAGCCATGCCTTCGCCGCCGCCAGCGCCTCGGGATCGCCCAGCTTCGATGCCGCGGTCGGGCTGGCGGGGGCGGGCGATCCTGCCGGGCGGGCCGGGGTGCCGCTCGGCCCGTTGCTCGGCTGTGCCGGTGGTGCCGGTGTGTTGGCTGGTGCCGGTGTCGATGAAGCCTTCGGGCTGGGCGACGCTTCGGCTACCGGCGTGAGGGCGGTGATCGTCGGCAGGGCCAGCGCGCTGACCGACGACGAGGCGGTTGAGCCCGGCGCAGTATAGCTGATCGTCCCGAGGGTGTTGTTGATCAGCAGCGTGCCCGGGGTGGTCACCTTGAAGCCGCCGCCGCTCTGCTCGACCGCGCCGGTCATCCCGAGCGCCGCTTTCAGCGTATTGACATCATCGATCGTGAAGGTGCGCCAGGTGGCGACCCACGCCTGCGCGCCGGTCGGCGGCGTCAGTGGGGCGCTCTGCGTGAAGGTCAGGTTGTAGCTGTACGTCTTCGATCCCGGGCCGGGCAGCACGGCGGCCGGTAGGCCCGGTGTCGGCGTGGGCTGGGCGGTCGCGGTCGGCGGGACGCGCGTCGGGGTCGGGGCGATATATGGCGTCGGGGTCGGCGGGGTGTAGGACGACCCACCGCCCGAGGTGCCGCCACCGGTGCTGCCGCGATTCGGTGTCGGCGTCGGTGCCGAACCGCCGCCACTCGAAGAGCCACCGCCGGTGGAGCGAACTGGTGTCGGGGTCGGTGCAATGGCTGCGGTTGCCGTCGGCAGCGACGTCTGGCTCTGCGCGGCCCCTGGCTGCGTCGATGGCGGAGCCGCCGCAACTTCCGGCGGCGGCAACGTACCGCCGAGGCTCACCGCCATCGAGCCGGCGATCCCGCGCGCCGCCCGGCCCGGACCGGCACCGAGCGGTACCCCGGTGGTGGTCGCGGTGACGCGCGGCGCGGTCGACGCCGCCGCGGTGCGCGTGGTCACGGCCGGGCGTGTTGTTGTCGGCGCAAGGCTGGGGGCGGGGGTCTCGACGATGGCGACGAACGCGGTTGGTTCCGGCGTCGGGCTCTCGGCGGCCTGCTCGGCCGAACCGCGCCGGGCCAATGTTGCCCCGACGATGCCGACACTGGCGAGGAGCAGGAGCAGCGCCAGCCCGAACGTCAACATCGTCGAGCGCGGCAACCCGCCAAGGTTCTCCAGAAAACGATTGCGGCTGCGTCGTCTACGGGCTGCCACCTACGGTCCCCCTGTCACTTCGTGCTTCACGCCCGACGTTTGATCCAACGGTTATCCCTGCAAGCACCGCCTCGCGATCGGGCTGTTTGTTCGCCCTCCCGGTCCCTAAAGAAATGGTGGGTGCGCGAACACACGATCGAGGTTGCTGTCAAGTTTAGGTCTACCATGCTCCAGGATAGCGGGTCAAGGGTGCCCGAACTGAATCATGCCATAAGTACCAGAGGGTATGTGATACCGTTTTCCCTTGTCACGGCGCGGAAGTGGGCATTTTTACTATGGTATACTGAAGGGGTCTATTGTCGACTCTTGATGTGTATCGCAACCGACGTTTGTACGATTCGCGACCGGCTATCCTCGCCGCGCGGATCGGCGGGCAACGGGTGGAGCTTTCTGCCGTGATCATGAAGTTTTTCCGGCGCGGCCAGCGCGATGAGAAGCTGGAGCAGAGCCTACAGAAGACCCGGCGCGGCGTCTTCAAGCAGGTGATCGAACTTTTCCAGCGTAGCGAGATCGATGATGATTTCTTCGACGATCTCGAATCGCTGTTGATCGGCGCCGATATCGGTGCCGACACGACCGATCAACTCATCGATGAGCTCCGCACGAAGATTCGGGAGCGCGGCTTGCGCCAGCCATCCGAGGCGCAGGAGATCTTGCGGGCCGATATGATCAGCCTGCTGAAGAAGGCGGTCCGGTACCGCCGGGTTAAGATCCTGCAGCGGGGCGTCCCCTACGTCATCCTCGTCGTCGGCGTCAACGGCGTCGGTAAGACGACAACGATCGCGAAGCTGGCCCGGTACCATCAGCAGCAGTTTAACCGGCAGGTCATCGTGGCGGCTGGCGATACCTTCCGCGCGGCGGCGATCGACCAGTTGCAGATGTGGGGCGAGCGGATCAACGTGCCGGTGATCGCCCATCAGCCGGGCGCTGATCCGGGGGCGGTCGCCTTCGACGCGATGCAGGCGGCCCACAAGCGCAATGCCGACGTGCTAATCATCGACACCGCCGGGCGTCTGCACACCAAAGATAACCTGATGCAAGAACTCGGCAAGATCCGTCGCGTGGTCCAGAAGACGGTCCCCGATGCGCCCCAGGAAGTGCTGCTGGTGATCGACGCCAACACCGGTCAGAACGGCCTGGCACAGGCGGCGGCGTTCGCCAAGATGGTCGAAATCAGCGACGTGGCGTTGACGAAGCTCGACGGCACCTCCAAGGGCGGGATCGCCTTCTCGATCGTCAAGGCGCTCGGTGTCCCGATCTCGTACATCGGCACCGGCGAGAAGATGGAAGACCTCACGCCGTTCAGCGAGGAATCATTCGTCGATGGGCTCTTCTTCGAGGAGCATGAAGGCGACATACCAGTTTAGGAAAGTACGAACGACGAAGTACGAAGTACGAGTTGTAACGGCAACGTGTTCGCTCACTTCGTACTTCGTCGTTCATACTTCGTACTTCACCCAGAGGTGTAAGCATGGCGATGTTCGAGAGTCTGAGCGATCGATTACAGGGCGTTTTTCAGCGGATCGGCAATCGCGGGCGATTAACTGAGAAGGATATCGACGAGGCGATGCGCGAGGTGCGCCGCGCCTTAATCGAGGCCGACGTTAATCTCGGGGTGGTCAAGGAGTTCATCACCGCGGTCAAGGAGCGCTCGATCGGCGCGGAGGTGCTGAAGAGCTTGTCTCCGGGCCAGCAGGTAATCAAAATCGTCAACGAAGAACTGGTGACCCTCCTCGGCACCGATCAGGTGCCGCTCGCGCGGGCCAACCAGCCGCCGACGATCATCATGCTGGTCGGCCTGCAAGGGGCCGGGAAGACGACCCACGCCGCGAAGCTCGGCGTCCATCTGCGGAAAGCGGGGCAGACGCCCTTGCTGATCGCCGCCGACATCTACCGCCCCGCCGCGATCAATCAATTGCAGGCGCTCGGGAAGCAGATCAACCTGCCGGTCTTCGATGAAGGGACCACCGAAGCCCCGCCGAAGATTGTGGAGCACGGCCTACGTGTGGCGCGCGACAAAGGCAACGCGACGGTGATCATCGACACCGCCGGGCGGTTGCAGATCAACGAACAGTTGATGCAGGAACTGGTCGATATCAAGAACCTGGTCAAGCCGCACGAGATCCTGCTGGTCGCCGACGCGATGACCGGCCAGGAAGCGGTCAATGTCGCGCGGGAGTTCAACGAGAAAGTCGGCCTCACCGGCGTGATCATGACGAAGATGGACGGCGACGCCCGTGGTGGCGCGGCCCTCTCGATCCGGCGGGTGACCGGCGTGCCGATCAAGTTCCTCGGCACCGGCGAGAAGATCGACGCGCTGGAAGCGTATTACCCCGACCGCCTCGCGTCGCGTATCCTCGGCATGGGCGATGTCCTGAGCCTGATCGAGAAGGCGCAGTCGCAGTTCGACGAGAACGAGGCGAAGGCGCTGGAGAAGAAGGTCCTCAGCGGTAAGTTCGACTTGGAGGACTTCCTCAATCAGTTACAGCAGGTCAAGCAAATGGGGCCGATCAACCAGCTCTTGGAGATGATCCCCGGCCTTGGCGCGGCGGCGAGGAAGCAGGATGTCCAGGTCAGCGACGACGATCTGAAGCAGATCGAGGCGATCATCCGCTCGATGACGGCGGAAGAGCGGCGTAACCCGCAACTGATTAAGGGCGGGCGACGCAAGCGGATCGCCAAGGGGAGCGGGCGGCAGATCCACGAGATCAACGAGCTGCTGACGCAGTTCAAGCAGATGCAGAAGATGATGTCGGCCTTCGGCAAGGGCGGCTTCCCCGGCATGGGCGGTGGCGGCGGCGGCGGTCGTGGGCGCTTCCCCGGCTTGCCGTTCTAACGGGTCGTGGGCCGGGAGGCGGGAGTCGTGAGAATGGGGCTGATGGAAACCAACGATGTCGGCGTCGAGGATACGCGGCTCACGGCCCACGACCTACCGCCGACAACGCGACTCGGTGTCGAGACGCTGCAACTGCGCCCCCAAACCGGTGCCCCGCTACGCCTCTTGGTGGCGCTGGCGCACCCCGATGATGAAAGTTTCGGGATGGGGAGCACGCTGGCCCGTTATGCGGCGGCAGGGGTCGAGGTCCACTACGCGTGCGCGACGCGTGGCGAGAGCGGCGAGGTGGCCCCGGAACTGCTCGTTGGCTACGAGAACCTCGGCGCTCTCCGCACCGCCGAGTTGACTTCTGCGGCGAGGGAGCTTGGCCTGACGGCGGTCCACTTCCTCGGCTATCGCGACTCCGGGATGGTTGGTTCCCCGGCCAATGAGCACCCACAGGCGTTCGTACAGGCTCCGATCGATCAGGTCGCTCGCCAACTCGTCGGTTTAATCCGCGCGATCCGGCCACAGGTGCTCGTCACGTTCAATCCGTACGGTGGCTACGGACATCCCGACCATATTCATATCCATAAGGCAACTTTAGCTGCGTTCGGTGCAGCAGGCGATCCTGCTCAGCATCCCGATCTCACGGCGGCAGAATTCTCTGCCTGGGAGCCGCAGAAGCTGTATTTCCATACCTTCAGCCCTGGAATGCTGAAATGGCTGCTCGCCGGATTCCGTGTAGTCGGGAAAGACCCGCGCCGCTTCGGGCAGAATGGCGATGTCGATCTCGTGCGCGCTGTCGAGCAAGCGGGTCGTGTCACGGCACGACTGGATAACCGCGCTTATGCGACGGACAAAGAGCGGGCTTCGGCGTGTCACCGTAGCCAGGGGGGTGGGGGCGGGCCTTTCGCGCGTTTGCCGCGTCGCTGGCGTTATCGCCTCCTGGGCGAGGAATACTTTGCGCGGGTCGTGCCGCCTTCGCCGCTCGGCACAGCGTCGGAAATAGACCTCTTCGCTGGGGTGGCGGTTGCTCCTGCGCGGTAGCGTTCAACGTGTGCAGGGTGGTGTCGCGCTGTCCTCCAGGTCTGTCGTTATAGCCTTGACCAGATCCGGCGCCGACCTGTTCACGAAAGGATTCTCCCGATGACTGCAACGACACCCGACTTGAGCCGTTATGCGCGCCAAGTCATCCACCCGGCTATCGGCGAGGATGGGCAGCGGGCGCTCGGCCGGGGGCGGGTGTTGCTGGTCGGTTGCGGGGCGCTGGGGACGCACATCGCCGACACGTTGGTGCGCGCGGGCGTCGGCTTCCTGCGGATCGTCGATCGCGACTTCGTTGATCTCCATAATTTGCAGCGCCAGATCCTCTTCGACGAGGATGACTTGGCGAGTGGTCTGCCCAAGGCGCTCGCCGCCGCCGCGAAGTTGCGGCGGATTAATTCGACCGTCACGGTCGAACCGATCGTCGATGATCTCAACGCGGGGAATATCAACGCCCTGCTCGACGGGGTTGATCTGCTCATCGATGGCACCGATAATTTCGAGACGCGTTATCTCCTCAACGACGCGGCGGCCCGTGCGCGATTGCCCTGGATCTATGGCGGTGTCCTGGCAAGCTACGGGATGACCCTGACGATCCTGCCGGGCGAGACCGCTTGCTTGCGCTGTCTCTTCCCCGAGCCGCCACCGCCCGGCGCGGCCCCGACCTGTGACACCGCCGGTGTCCTCGCCCCGGCGGTCTCGCTGATCGCCGCGATTGAAGCTGCCGAGGCGATCAAGATTTTGGTCGGTGCGCGCGATGCGACGAATCGCGAACTGCTGGCGTTCGATGTCTGGCGGCTCTCCGTCGATCGCCTCCCCGCCGCGCGACAGGCCGATTGCCCGACGTGCGGCGATGGGCCGCGCCGCTATCCCTTCCTCGACTCCTCCGGGGCCAGCCGGACGATTGCACTTTGCGGGCGCAATGCCGTGCAAATCACCCTTGCCTCGGCGGCCTCGTTGGCCCTGCCCGATCTCGCCGCACGTCTGCGCGCGTCGGGCGAGGTTAAGCAGAACGCGCATTTGCTGCGCTTCCGCCCGACCGAAAGTGAGCAGGAGTTAGTGGTGTTCCCGAACGGGCGGGCGATCGTACATGGTACCGATGAGCCCCTGCTCGCGAAGAGTTTGTATGCGCGATACGTCGGCCTCTAGTCGGGAAGACTGGCGGCAGCTATTTACAAGTCTATCGGCATCCCACTACAATGGGGGTGGAGGACATAACGATGGCCGGTGAGAAAAAATACGAGCGCGAGATCGCGGAGATCCTGGAACGGATGGATCGCGAGGAGCCGAAGACCGAGCGCGTGAAGCGTCAGGCACGGCAGACGGTGCAGCGTCGCCGCGAGTCGTTCGGCGATACATTGACCGGGCTGCGTGGCGTGGGCGGTGGTTTCGGCGCGACGGCTGGCTGGACCTGGATCGGCGTGACGGTCGGGATCGGTTTGCTGGGGCTGTTGCTCCGTGGCATCTCCCCGCTCCTCGCCGGTGTCTGTGCCGTGCTGATGTTCGTCGCGTTCTTCAGTCCACTCGTGCGGCAGGTGAGCGGGCCTCCGGCCCCGGCACCATCCACGATGTGGCGCGGCAACGTTGTCGATCTGCGACCGCGTGGCTTCATGGCGAATGTGCGCTATCGCTGGCGGCGTTTCCTCGGCGGCGGCAATCGCTTTCGTTGACTCCACCGTTGTCTTGCGAACGGTCGGGCAAACCGTCACCAATGATGGTTTGCCTGTCCCCTGTGGCTTGACCCCCAGGAATAGATGAGGGGCGCGGCGATTGCGCCGCGCCCCTCTCCGTTTCGCGCTTGGTCTGCCGACCTTAACCCCAGTAACCGAGCTCCAGCCGGGCATCTTCGGTCATCCGCGAGGGATCCCACGGCGGGGTGAAGGTGAGGGTCATCCTGGTGTTTTTTACGCCGGGTAGCGTGCCGACGACGCTCTTCACGTCGCGCTCGATGACCGGACCGAGGGGACAACCCATCGAGGTGAGGGTCATGATCACCTCGACATTGCCGCCATCATCGATATCCAGGCCATAGACCAGCCCGAGGTCGACGATATTCACGCCTAACTCGGGGTCATAGACGAGACGCAATGCCTCGATTACCTGCTCATCGTCAATTTGCGTCGCCATTGTGCTTGTACTCCTTCGCACCCATCGGGTGGCACCGCCACCGACGGTGTCTTTTCGCAACGTTCTGGTAACAATAGTAGCATGTCAACGACGGCCGGACCAGCACACCAAGCTGTCTGTTGACGCCGTCCCGAATCCGCGCGCACAATGGCTTGGTATAGGGGGTGGGGGTATGTCCGCGACACGACTGCTGATCCTGGGCGCGTTGCGCTTCATGCAACCGGCGCACGGCTACAGTATCCGGCGCGAGTTGGAGAGCTGGAACGCTGAAACCTGGGCCAATATCGCGTACGGCTCGATCTACTTCGCCCTGAACAAAATGGAGCAAGACGGTCTGGTGGCCGTGAGCGACACCGCGCGCGAGGGGAACCGCCCGGCGCGCACCACCTATATCATCACCGAGTCTGGCGAGATCGAATTCCAACGCCTTCTGCGCGAATTTTGGTGGGAGTATAAGCCGCTGACCGATCCATTCATGGTGGCGGTCAGCTTCATGGATCAACTGCCGCCCGGTGAGCTGGTCGCCGCACTGCGACACCACGTTGCCGCTGCGCGCCTGTACGCGGAAAGTTTACAGGCGCAGATCACCAGCCCGATTCAGAATGACTTTAAGCCGCGCCATGTGGTCGAGATGCCGCGATTGATGCTCTCGCGCCTCGACGCCGAGGTGCGCTGGACTGAGGATATCATCGCGAAAATCGAACGCGGGGAGTTGCCGTAGCATCATCCCCCATGCCCGGCACCGATAGATCAACTTTGTTCTTGAATTTTCTGAGTATAGCCTGAATATATTCGTACCTTTGCCGCTTTGGTCCTTGATTCTGTACTTGACAAGCACTACTCAAGCTTGTATATTATGCGGAGTCGCGATACTCAAGCTTGAGTATAGCGACGGTAAGGAAGTGTGGCGTCACGATATTTTGAACGTATAGGGTTCGGAGAGGGTGGGACGATGCAGCAGGGGAACGATGGAGTAAATAGGTCAATGGCGAGCCTTGTTCTCGACGCGAGCGAGCGCGAGGATAATCCCGCCGACGCAACCGCGATACAGCAGCTCTATCGGCAACTTCTCGCTGCCTGGGGGCGTGGCGACGGGGCGGGTTATGCGGCCCTGTTCACCGATGATGCAGACTATGTCGCGTTCGATGGCTCGCATACTGTGGGTCGAGCGGCGATCGGTGCGGCGCACCAGGCCCTTTTCGATACCTGGTTAAGGGGTACACGCCTCGTTGGTATGGTGAACGACGCCCGTTTCCTCTCACCGTCTGTCGTCGTGGCACACGCCACCGGCGGGATGATCATGCCGGGGCGGAACGCGCCCAGCCCAGCGCGCGCATCGATCCAAACCCTTGTTGCGGTTAATGGCCCGAGCGGTTGGCGTTTTGCCACCTTTCACAATACTCGTATCCAGCGCCACAGCCGCCTCGGCATGATCCTCTTCGGGATCGTTACGAAAGTATTCCGTCGCTGAGATGGGTTCCTCGGCAATCAGATCGTCCGCGTCATGCCACTGAACCATACACTGCTGCCAGGGTGGATCACGAAACCACCTCTCGCGGGATACGCTAATATCGGAGGCGCTGCCATGGCGATGATCGAAACACACGGATTACGCAAGACCTTCAAGACCCGGCGCGGGATGGTCGAGGCGGTCAAGGGGGTCGATCTGTGCGTCGAGAGCGGGGAGATCTTCGGCTTCCTCGGCCCGAACGGTGCCGGGAAGACAACCACGATGCGGATGTTGACGACCCTCTTGCCACCGTCGAGTGGCGACGCGCGTTGTCGGCTGCGACCTGGCGAGCGAGGCGGATCGCGTGCGCGAGAAGATCGGCTACGTCAGCCAGGCCGGTGGTGTCGAGGATGGGGCGACCGGTCGGGAGAATCTTGTCTTGCAGGGGCGGCTCTACGGCCTCGACAAGGCGACCGCCCGCGCGCGTACCGCCGACCTGCTGGCGGCGCTGCAACTCGATTCGATCGCCGATCGCCCCGGTTCGACCTATTCCGGCGGGCAGCGGCGGCGACTCCACATCGCGCTCGGCCTCGTCCATCGGCCGACTCTCCTTTTCCTGGATGAGCCGACGACCGGGCTCGACCCGCAGAGTCGCGCGCGACTCTGGGATGAAGTGCGCCGCCTGCGTGACGGCGAGACGACGATCTTTCTGACGACCCATTACCTCGATGAGGCCGACGCGCTCTGCGACCGCCTGGCGATCATCGACGATGGCCGGATCGTGGTGGAAGGGACGCCGGATGCGCTGAAGCGTCAGATTGCCGGCGATGTCGTGACACTGGGGCTGGACACGCAGGACGGGGCGCTCGAACGCGCGCAGGAACTCTTGCGGTCACAGCCGTTCGTGCGGGAGTTGACGATCGAGGATACGCTGTTGCGCCTCTACGTCGAGCAGGGCGAGACCGCGTTGCCCGCCATCCTGCGCGTCCTCGATGGCGCAGGCCTGCCCCTCCGCACGCTCGCGCTCGCGCGCCCCACCCTTGACGACGTGTTCCTGCGCCAGACCGGCCGTTCGCTTCGCGAGACCGGGAATGGCTAAACTCGACCACAGCGGTTGCTGCTGTTGTACCCGCCGAGGTATCCTGGAAGGAGCAACGACCCCATGTCAACGCGTACTGCCGCTAAGCACGGCGGTTTCCCCGGTTGGTTGAAACCGGCCAATCGTGTGCTCGTCACGCTGCAACGGATGGGACTTGCCATCGGCACGATGCGCGTCCTGTCGGTCCCGGGCCGCAAGAGCGGCAATTTGCAGACCACGCCGGTTTCCCCGCTGACCGTGGGTGGGCAACTTTACGTCGTCGGCGGCACGATCGATGCCGATTGGGTCAAGAACGCCCGCGCGGCGGGGTGGGGGATGTTGCAGCACGGTCGACGCTCGCAGCGAGTGGCCCTGGTCGAATTGCCGGTCGCCGCGCGTGCCCCAATCTTACGCGAGTTCCCACGTTTGGTGCCCGGTGGGATCAGCTTCATGTGGCGGCTGCACGACCTCCCGCCCGACGCGGCGGTGTTACCGGATGCCTTCGCCGCACTCGCCGAGCGTGCCACCGTGTTTCGCATTGACGATATCCCGCGTTAGCTTCACAGCTTCACGCTCGCCCCCTCGCTCTCTCACGACTCACGCTTCGCGACTCACGACTCAGATGGAGGACCACCGATGAAACTGTTGCGCGATACCTGGATCCTGTTCGAGCGGAATATGCTGATCACGCTGCGGAACCCGGTCTGGGTCGTGGTCAGCCTGATGCAGCCGCTCTATTTCCTGATCCTGTTTGCGCCGTTGCTCGAAGGGATCGCCAACGCACCCGGCTTTCCACCGGGCGGCGCGCTCAATGTCTTCATGCCGGGTTTGTTGATCCAGTTGGGGATGTTCGGCTGTGCATTCGTCGGCTTCGGTCTGATCGCCGAACTGCGTGCGGGGGTGGTCGAGCGGATGCGGGTCACGCCGGTCAGCCGGATGGCTCCGCTGCTGGGGCGGGCCTTGCGCGATGTGGTGATACTGTTGGTGCAGGCAACCTTACTGGTCGTGATCTCGGTCCCGTTCGGGCTGAAAATCAACTGGCTCGGGGCGCTGATCACCCTGGGATTGATGGTCCTGCTCGGCCTGCTGATGGCCTGTTCGTCCTATGCCCTGGCCCTGGCTCTGCGGAGCGAGGATGCGCTAGCCCCGATGCTCAACTCCGTGATTCAGCCCCTCCTCCTGCTCTCCGGTATCTTGCTGCCCCTGACCCTCGCGCCGCGCTGGCTCCGCACGATCGCGTCGCTCAACCCGCTGTCGCATGTCGTCGATGCGGCCCGCGCGCTGTTCAACGGCCAAATCACCGATGCCGTGGTCGGGCAGGGGCTGATTATCCTCGTCGTGCTGACGATCTTGGCGATGTGGTGGGCCGCGCGCTCGTTCCGTCAGGCGACGGCGTAAGCGCCGACGTCAGCGTGCTTCGATCGTGATCGGTCGCGCCCCGTCGGCGTAGGCGCGACGATCGGCACCGATAATCCTGACGGTCAGCGTGTGTGGGCCGGGGGTGAGAAGCCCCTCTGGCAGGATTGCGACAAAGCCAACATTTACCGCCGCCGGTAGCTTGAGCTCCGCTGCCACATCGGGCCTCTTGAGGCCGTAGGTAACGCGATAGGTAAAACGGTTGTCGATGAGAATGTAGACCGCCGTGGCGGGGCTCGCCGCCGCGCTGTCAACCGCCCATCCCGTTAGCCGCAGCGACGTCGTTGACGGAACCATCGTTGTCAACGAGCCTACGGGTTGATCATTGACCAAGTCGAAATGCGTGAGCGCGACTCCATTATTGGGAAGGTCGGCGACAGCGGGCGATTGATCATGGAAGATGCTTAAGCCATGCTGTTCGAGGAATGCGAGATGGATCCGCGCGATCGGTGCCGAGACGTAATACTTGAGGAGACAACTGTCCGGGGCCGTATCGTAGTGGAGGACGCAGTCTTCCTGAGCGAGTTGCTGCTGCTGCCAGGCGCGCGCTGCTACAAAGCCCAGCGCGTCCGCGCGCACTAAACCGATCAGCATGGCCGACAAGAGTAGCATGTTGACGCCGATGAACGCCCTGCTTGCCGGTTGTTTCCCAGCGCGACTCGTGGTTCGCGCCTGCGCTACGGTCATCATCGTGACAATAAGCAGGCTGATCCACCAAAAAGCAGAGAAGATCTGATAGCGCGACGTGATCGCCTGCTCCTGGCCTAACGTGGCTCGACCGATCGTGGTCAGCGCCATCCCGGCAAGCGCGAAGAGGCCGAGCGTTAGCCAGGGCATTAGCCTGATCGACCATCCATCGATGAGCCGAAGACCAAGCAGATTAAGGAGCATCATGGCGAGCCCCACCGCACCATAGGCGATCGCTAGCGTGACGGTTGGAAAGCCGAGTGGTGCACCGAGGTATGCCAGGCCATATGCCAGGAGTTCCCCAATGCTGGCGGTTGGTGTCGTTCCTCGTGGGAAACCATCGACATAGGGGATACCGATAGCTATCGCACAAAGGCACCACACCGCTGTCCACGAGCGCCCCACACGCCAAATCGCCGGCAAGAATGCGGGCCAGGTCAATAATCCCCCCAGGGTGGAAAGGGATGCCACAAGCGCCCCAAAGAGCGCGAGCGGAAAACCCTGCCGGGGGCGCTTAAGTGTTACACCGAGTAAGCAGCAAGCAATGCCGAAAGCGGCGAGGATGAAATTGGTTTGGAAAGCGAACAGCCAGTTCTCGAACTGGGCGAAAGAAAATAGGAGTAGCGAGAGCGGTAGCGCGACGATCGTGAAGAGGTGTCGCCCAATGGCCTGATACGCCACAGTGCAGATGAGCGCTGCCGTCGCTACACCGATGCCCAGATTGAATGTCATGATACTCTGCCGTTGCCAGCCGGTCGCTTCGATCAGCGCATAGAGGATCAGGCGCGGCAGGAAAATGCGGTGTTCATTCTGGAACCCCCAGAACGTGAGCAAGTTCAACCGTTCTTGATCGGCCAATTCAAGAAAATTTGTCATCTCCCACTCGTCCAAAATAGGAAGATGTGGGGTGCGATTCCAGATCAACCAGATGAGTGTGGCGATCTGGGCCAGCGAGACAAGGATCGACGCAGTAATCGTTAGCCACTCCCGGAACGCTAGCCGCTTACGCGCGTCGATATTTCGACTCATCGCTTAGCCTCATAGCGTACCAAACGTCGCCGCACAGTCTCACCGCTCAGCCCCCGCACACGGATCAGCTTGCGTCGACCATGCTCGCCGTTGGTGATCGCGAGATCGCGCTTTGGCACGCCAAACACGTCGGCGAGGAAGGCTATCAGCGCCTTATTCGCCACCCCTTCGACCGGCGGTGCGGCGAGGCGCACGCGCAACGCGCCTTCCGTCACCCCATCGAGTGCATTCCGATTCGCGCGCGGCACGGCACGCACCGGGATCGTCACTTCGTCGGCATGTTCGGTCAGCGCGAGGTCGCGGAATGGCCGTCCTGCCGCGACCATCGGTGACCCTATGCCGCGACGGTCGCGCCGAGGGCGGCGAGATCGCGCGCGACTTCGCTGAGGTTGTGCGCGGCGAGCATCCGACGACCGAGCGCCGCTTCGAGTTGTTCGATGCTCATATCGTCGAGGGTCATCCCGTTGAGGCGGCTGAACATCACGCGCGGCAGGAAGATCGGGCCATCACCCGGATCGTCGCGCAGGGCGTTGAGGATGTCGCTGCCGGTCAGGAGACCCGAGACGACGATCTCCGGCCCGAAATAGCCATTCGGGATCGGGCGCACGCGGATCGTCGCGCCGGTGAGTTCATTGAACTCGGCGATCACCCGCTCCATCGTCGGCGCGATCAGCGTGGCACAGGCGAGCGTGGCGCTGACGCCGTGTAACTCCGGGCGGCGCTGCCCGCGCCGTCGCTTCACGCCGCTCCAATCGTCAAGGAAGGTACGGGTGATCCCGATCCCGTCCTCTAGTTGCGGAAAGCCGTCGTAGTTGCGGCTGGCCGGGACCGACTCGCCGACCATCAGGTAAAACTCGTCGCCGAGATAGAGGAAGTTCTCGCCCCGCTCGGCGCGGAACCGGCGCTGCCAGCGGTCGGTGCGCGCGAGCACATCGCGCACCTCCGCATCGCTGTACTTGCGGATCGCCGACGCGGGTAGGCCGGGCATCGCGCGGTCGGAGCGCATCGCGATCCCTTCGAGCTTCTTCACGTCGCGCATGATCCCGAGCGGCGTTAGGCCGACCGGCACCGCCGCGATCGACAAGATCCCCGGCAGATCTTTCAGGTCGCTGACCGAGCGATCGAGTTGCTCGCCGTCGTTGATGCCGGGGTTGAGGACCAATTGCGTGTTGTACTCGATCCCCATCTCGGCCAGCCGCCGCAGATCGCTGACGATCTCCCCGGCGCGCGGGTGGCGCAGGAGGTCACGGCGCAGTTGCGGATCAGTGGCGTGGACGGAGACATTCAGCGGGCTCAAGCCCTGCTCACCGATTCTGGCCCAGTCATCCTCGCTGAGGTTGGTGAGTGTGACGAAGTTGCCGTAGAGGAACGAGTAGCGATAGTCGTCGTCCTTGATGTAGAGGGTCCGGCGCATCCCGCGCGGCACCTGTTTGACGAAGCAGAAGGGGCAATCGTTGGTGCAGCGACGGATCCCATCGAAGGTCGGCTCGGTGAAGCCGAGCCCCCAGATGTCGTCCCCTTCCAGTTCGACCTCGTAGACGGTCAACTCGCCGTCGCGTTCGACCTCGATCTCCGCGACCTCGCCC
>DATCMP010000285.1:0-4443 GCA_036563365.1 Thermomicrobiales bacterium | reverse complement strand
TGATCCTCTACCTGATCGGCAAGCGTGTCGGCGAAAAGCGTCTGCGCGAGTTCATCAAACACCATTCTTGGATCCCCTTCATCGGCGAAGAGGATATCGACCGCGCGCACGGCTGGTTCGAGCGGCACGGCGGCGCGACCGTCTTTTTCGGGCGACTGATCCCGTTCATTCGCAGTGGCATCTCCCTCCCGGCGGGCTTCGGCGGGATGCCGCTCGGGCGGTTCATCCTTTACACCACCGGTGGCAGCACGATCTGGAATGGCGTCCTCATCGGCCTTGGCTGGCTGCTCGGCTCGCGCTGGGAAAGTGTGAGCCAGTACACGAAATATTTCGAGTACGCGGTACTGGCGCTCCTCGCCATCCTCATCGGGCGCGTCGGCTGGCGACGTTGGCAGAAACGCGAGGGGCAAGCGGCGGAAGCTGCCGATTAGCGCTGTGAATGGCGCATATTGGAGCGCATAATGGAGGGCGATCCTAGAGGCTCATGGCGCTGCTCCTCGATGGGGTTGGGAGTATGCGCGGACCACCATTCACGCATCATTCGCCCTGGAGATACACGCGGCACCTCTTGACCGTGATGGTACACTTCATCGGCCTGCCAGCCCTGAGCGCGCGATGCAAACCGGCGACAGTAGGTCGGACGGCGAATCAGGAGATTGTGTCCCGCGAAGGAGTAGCCGGTGCACGGGTTCGAAACCGCGATCATCCATTTCGTCCAGAATCTGTACAATGCCGTCGGCTGGCTCGGCGTGGTCATCGCGATGGCGATCGAGAGCGCTTGTATCCCCCTGCCGAGTGAAGTCGTCATGCCGCTGGCCGGGTGGTTCCTGGTCGAGGCGCGAGGCGACGCGGTGATCTGGACCCTCTGGGCCGGGCTGATGGGCGCCCTTGGCTGCACGATCGGCTCCGCGATCGCCTATTGGGTCGGCGCGCTCGGCGGTCGTCCGTTTATCCTCAAATATGGCCGCTATGTCCTGATCTCCCCGCACCACGTCGATCTGGCCGATCGCTGGTTCGCGCAACGCGGCGAGATCATGGCGTTCGTCTCGCGCCTCTTGCCGGTGGTACGGACGTTCATCTCCTTCCCTGCGGGCGTGGCGCGGATGAACTTCGGCAAGTTCCTCGCCTATTCGTTCCTCGGTTCGCTGCCGTGGTGCTGGGCGCTTGCTTATGGCGGGTATCACTTCGGGGCGCGCTGGGAAGAGTTGCGCGAGACGATGCGCCCGCTCGACTACCCGATCGCCGCCGTCATCGGCGTGTTCGCCGTCTGGTTCATCTGGCGTGGGATCAAGAACCGTAACAACCACACGCCGGTCATGCGCCAGGACACCGCCGAAGCGACCGAGTGACGGAGTGGGTGGAATCGGACGAGTGTGGTGGGCGAGTGACCCACCTGCCCCACTCGCCTGCCCCACTCGCCTACCGCAGATGCAACTCCCCTACTCATCACTCGCCCACTGACCCACCCGTCCCACTCCACCCACCACACCAAATGGAGCAAGACGATGTACAGCTACCTGACCTATCTCGAATGCACCTTCTGCGGCACGACCTACGAAGCGAACGAATTGCAGACGATCTGCGCGAAGTGCGGGAAGGTGCTGTATGCACGCTACGACCTTGCCGCAGCGCGCGTCGCGATGACCAAAGAGGCGCTGGCGAGCCGCCCTTTCACCCTCTGGCGTTACCACGAGGTGCTGCCGGTGCGCGATCCGGCCAATGTGGTCGCGCTCGGTGAGGGCGGCACGCCACTCCTACCATTGCCCCATTTCGGGCAGACGATCGGGCTGCCCAAATTGCTGGCGAAAGATGAGAGTGGCAACCCGACCGGCTCGTTCAAGGCGCGCGGGATGGCGCTAGCGATCTCGCGCGCGAAGGAGCTCGGCGCGCGCGCGGTCGCCGCGCCGTCGGCGGGCAACGCCGCTTCCGCGATGTCGTCCTATGCCGCCCGCGCGGGCCTGCCCGCCTATGTCTTCATGCCTCAGGACACCCCGACGATTATGAAGGCGGAATGCACCGCCTACGGCGCGCACGTCTATCTGGTCGATGGTTTGATCAACGATGCTGGCAAGATCGTGCGCGAGAACAGCGCGGCTCGCGGCTGGTTCGATGTCTCCACGCTCAAAGAGCCGTACCGAGCCGAGGGCAAAAAGACGATGGGGTACGAGATCGCCGAGCAACTCGGCTGGGAGTTGCCCGACGCGATCATCTACCCGACCGGTGGCGGCACCGGGATCGTGGGGATGTGGAAGGCGTTCGCCGAGATGGAAGAGATGGGGCTGATCGACTCGCGCCGGCCCAAGATGATCTGCGTGCAATCAACCGGTTGCGCCCCGATCGTGGAGGCGTTCGAGCGCGGCGAACGCCATGCCCCGCTCTTCGAGGGCGCACAGACCCTCGCGCCCGGTATCCGCGTGCCGATCGCGATCGGCGACTACCTGATCCTCGATGCGATCCGCCAGAGTGGGGGGACGGCGCTGACCGTCACCGACGACGAGATCCTGGCGGCGACGCGCGAGGTCGCCGCGAGCGACGGGCTCTACGGCTCACCCGAAGCGGCGGCGACATTCGTCGCCGCGCGCAAACTGGCCGAGCGCGGGATCCTGAGCAGCGACGAGCGGGTGGTCGTCTTCAACACCGGCGCGGGACTGAAACATACCGAACTGATCGACCTCGATCTACCGATCCTCGACCCGCACGATCCCGCCGTCGGCGCGCAGATCGTCTGATCGGGGGGTTTAATGCGCCTGTCGGCGGCAGCCCGGTGATGAGGAGTCACAGAGGATGAGTGGGCCATTCAGCGTCAAGAACGCGACGATCGGGGCGATTCTGGGGATGATCGTGTACCTGCTCATCCTGCTGGCGCTGCGCCTGCTCCTGGGCTCGGTACCGTTGAATGTGGCGGCGATCCTGACCATCCTGGCGATGCTCGCCTACCCCGGCGCACTGGTGCTCGGCGCGATCCTCTCGTTACGTCGGCAGCGCCGCGCGCGCGCGCACGCAGACCATCCACAGCCCTGATCATTCGTTGTCCCCCTACGGGGGCTCTGGTAGAATGTCGTCGGCGTCCCGGTTGGGGGATCGGGCAAATTCACGAACACAATCGCGATCTGCACAGGCCCGCACGGGCGACAGATTCGACGGTCATGAGGGAGTCACGGGCAATGCTCGATGCCGCAAACCGTAAGGGGACGAGGACCGGCGCAGTTGTCACCACAATCGAATCCCAAGAGGTGCTAGCGGAGCATCAGATAGTCGGCGGTTGGCGGCAAGTCGTAGCCGATTACGTCGCGTTGACAAAGCCGAAGATCATCTCGCTCTTGCTCGTCACCACCCTCGGCGCGATGATGATCGCCGATAAAGGTTTCCCCTCGCCGTGGATCGTCATCTGGACCCTGGTCGGCGGGGCGCTCGCCTCCGGCGGCGCTGGCGCGGTCAACCATTTCATCGATCGCGATATCGACAAGAAGATGGGCCGCACAAAGGGTCGCCCGGTCGTGGCGGGGCGGATCGCCCCCTGGCAGGCGCTGGCCTTCGGGATCGCCCTCGAAGTCATCTCCTTCGCCCTCCTCGCCGGCGCGGTGAATCTATTGAGCGCGACCTTGGCCCTGGGCGGCTACCTCTTCTACGTCGTTGTTTACACCTTCTGGCTGAAGCGGATCACACCGCAGAATATCGTGATCGGTGGCGCGGCTGGCGCGTTCCCGCCGCTGGTCGGTTGGGCAGCGGCGACGGGCAGCCTCTCGCTGGGGGCGTTGGTCCTCTTCGCGATCGTCTTCTTCTGGACGCCACCGCACTTCTGGGCGCTCGCGTTACTGATTCGCGGCGACTATGAGCGAGCCAATGTGCCGATGCTGCCGGTGGTGCGCGGTGCCGAGGAAACCCGCAAGCAAATCATGATCTACACCGTGATCATGATCGCAACCACCCTTTTGCCACTGGCAACCAAGACGAGCGGCGCGATTTATCTCATCCTGGCCCTCGCGCTCGGCGGCAAGTTCCTCTACGACGCCATCATGCTGATGCGCGAACAGACACAGCGAGCGGCGCGACGCCTCTACCTCTACTCACTCCTTTATCTGGCGCTGCTCTTCCTGGCGATGGTCATCGACCACGCGATCATCGTCTGAGAAAGCCATATATCGCTGGCAAAGGAGGTGAGGCTCGATAACGAGCCTCACCTCCTTGTTATTTGCAACGTTGGCGATCAGTAGGGCGAGTGCGAGGATTGGCGATAATGGGTTTCGTCCCCGTCGCCTGCGGTCGCTCTCTCCCCGTACGGCGGGAGAGAGCAGTCGCAGTGGTACAATTAGACCTTACGAAACTACCCCTCGGACCAACTGGAGAAACAGGCCGATCTGGCGCATAGGTGGGCTCTTGCCGCCCTTCGATGCTCCGGTTGCGGCGTTTCGTGCCCGCTGTCCACCGGGGCGCGGGCGGCGA
>DATCMP010000283.1:0-2001 GCA_036563365.1 Thermomicrobiales bacterium | reverse complement strand
GCGCCGCCCGGCGACGATCGCCCGCCCGCTCTTCGCCACCATCGGGAGGGCGCTCGCCGCCACGCCAGCAGATCGGTATCCTACCGCCGCAGCCTTCCGCGAAGCGCTCGCCGTCACCGGGGGTGTCGCGCTGCCTGCGGTGTGGGTCGCCGCGCCGGAAGGGCCATTGGAAGCCGCGGTGCGCGTTACAGAGATACCGACGCATAACCAGGCGGTCGCACAACGGCGCGGGTCATATCGCACGGCGGCGGTCCTTGTTGCCGGGACACTGGTGCTCGGCGGCCTCGCGGGAGCGGCGGTGCTGGCGACGAGCAGCCGCACCACACCGCCGCCGACGACCGCCATCGCGGCCACCGTCACCGAGGAAACGGTTGAGCAGCCGGTCGTCCCGCCGGTCGAGGAGACGCCGCAAGCGGAGGAGCCCACCCAAGCCGTCGAGCCGACCATTAGTGTCGCGGCGATCGCGCCAACCGTCGCCGTCACGCCGACGGTGGCGGCGGTGCAACCGACCGCGACGCCGACCCTCAGCGCGCAAGCCGCCGCGCTGGCCCCGAACTTAACCGCGCCGCCCGCCCTCGCGCAGGCACCCACCCCGACAGCCGGGCCACGCCCCACGCCGACAGCGAATACGCCGCGCGTCGTCACGAACGGTGGCGTGGGCGGCGCGGTCGGCGTCAGCCTCGAAAACTTCAGCCCCTATCTACTGCAAGGGGCCTTTCAGTCTTCCGATGGCCGCCGCCGCGAGAACGCGCAGGTGGCACTCTATGGGGCGGGCAGCGGCTATAACGTCGGGATTCTGACCTTCGAGGCCACCGATTTGCCGACCGGCCAGATCACCCTCGTCCTGACCGGAATCGACGACGAGTTGGCGACGCACAGCACCATGCAAGTGCTCCTCAATGGTCGCACCCTCTATAGCGGCACGAGCGGCTTCGCCAACCGTCCGGCGGCGGCCAGCAGCGATCCGGAGAGCGGCATCGCCTGGGACCAGATGCGGCTGATCGTCCCGAAGGGGACGCTGCAGAGCGGCACCAATACCTTGGTCATCCGCAACGTCAGCACCGGCGCGGAGCTCGCCCCCCCGTATATCCTGATTAATAACCTCGAATTCGCCAGCGAAGCGCCCTGAGTCGGCGGTGAGCGGATCGGGGCCACAGCCAAGCAGCGAGAAAAGGAACTTGCTGCTAGACTGCGGCGGTCTGCTCAACCGCATATTCGGAGGTGACCGATGCGCCTGGCCTTACTCGGCTACTATCACGAGACCAACACCTTCGCCGCCACGCCGACCACCTACGATCTCTTCGTCCGCGATGGCCTCCTGCACGGCGATGAGATCGTGCAGCAGCATGCTAAGGCCCAGTCGTCGTTGACCGGCTTTCTCGACGCCGGACAAGCGCCCGATGTCGAGGTCGTGCCCCTCTTCTTCACCACCACCGGACCGTCCGGCTTGATCACCCGTGACGCCTTCGAGCGGATCGCGGGCGAACTAGTCGGGGCGTTGGAGAAGAACGGCCCCTGGGACGGCGTGCTGCTGGTGCTGCACGGCGCGGCGGTCGCCGACGGTTTCCCCGACGCCGATGGCGAGATGGCCGCACGAGTCCGCGCGGCGGTCGGACCGGGGGTGCCGATCGGTGTGGCGATGGATCTGCACGGCAACAACACTCAGCGCTTAATCGAGAATACCGATGCGGTCGTTTTCTACCGCACCAATCCGCACCTCGACGCCCGCCCCCGTGCCCGCGAGTGCGCCGAGATCGTCATCCGGGCCGTGCGCGGCGAGATTCATCCGGTGCAGGCGATGGAAACCCCGCCGCTGATCATCAACATCACCAAGCAGTACACCGGGGCCGAGCCGCTGCTGAGTCTGATGCAAGAGTGCGAGGCGCTAATCGCCGAGCCTGGGATCCTTTCCGCCTCGCTCGTGCAGGGCTATCCCTACGCCGACGTCGCGGAGATGGGGATGTCGTTCATCGTCGTGGCCGATGGCGACGCGGAGTTGGC
>DATCMP010000282.1:0-3072 GCA_036563365.1 Thermomicrobiales bacterium | reverse complement strand
AACGCCGTGCAATCGCGTGCCGTAGCTCGCCCGGCAGGCGCATCGAGGCGGTGCGGATCGTCTGGAGGCGCAGGCCATCCGGGGCCGGTGAGGCGAGCTTGGCGAGTGCGTGGAGGGCGGCGGGCACGGTCCAGAGGTCGGTCACGCCGTGGCGGAGTAGCGTCTGCTCCAGGCGGTGCGGGTGCGTATCGGTCACCTGCACCAGGGTCGCGCCGAGGGCGAAGATCTGGCAGGTATCGGAGACGTAGAACTGATCGGGCGAGAGGAGGCAGTAGACCCGCTCGGGGTCGTACCACCAGAGCCAGCGCGCCGGATCGACGCGTGTCGTCAGTTGGCGGTGCGCCCGCAGCGCCAACTTCGGCAGGCGGCGCGTGGTCCCGGAGGTCTGGCGCGCGAAAGCCGGCACGTCGGGGCCGCCATCGCGCGAGCGGGCCAGCGCCGCTTGCCGCGCCGCCGCGCCCGGTTCCCCCGGCAGCGAGAGCGACAGCGCGCGGTAGTTCGGCAGTGCGGGATGGGGCCGACCGTCCGCGGTCAGGATGGATGTCGGCCCGCATCGGTCGGCGAGCGCGACGAGTTCGGCGGGCGCGGTCTGCTGCGCGAGCGGGATGAAAATGAGCCCGGCCCGGCAGCAGGCCAGAAATGTCAGCAGGAAATCGTCGCTCAGCGGTTCGGCGGTGAGGATGACGGCACCCTCCGCCGCGCCGTGTTCGAACAGGCGGGCCGCGCGGCGATCGAGTTCGGCCAGGGTCGCGGCGTAGGTCCAGCAACGCTCGCCGAAGATGATCGCCGGTTTGGCGGGGTGGCGCGCAGCGGCACGCTCGATCAACGCCTCGACCCGCAACGCCAGCGGCTCCCCTTCATCCTTGTGCGGCTCGTTCATCGTCTCTCGACTACCATCCCTTAATCGCTGGCGCTGACGAACTCGACTACCATCCCCTAATCGCTGGCGCTGACGAAGTGGAATCCTAACCGTTCCAATAGCGGGCTGACCAGGCTGGCGTGGTAGGGCAGCGGATCGCGCGGTCGCCCCGGCCCGTGCGAGTCGGAACCACAGGAGCGCAAGAGCCCGTACTGATCCGCCAGCGCGGCGTATTCGCGCATCTGATCGAGGGTGTGGGTGGGGTAATGGACCTCCAGGCCGTCGAGCGTCACCGCGCGCAGCATCCGCTCTAATCGCTCCGGGGTCAGGATCCCCGCGCCCTCGTCGCGACCGGGGTGGGCCAGGATGGCAACCCCGCCCGCCGCGTGTGCCGCCGCGACCGTTTCTCCGAGTGGCACGTCGATATAAAACGGGACGCCCAGCGTCTCGGTCACCAGACGATTGGCGGCGAGGATGTTCGGCGCGTGGTCGTCGCGGATCAGCGCGTCCATGACGTAGATCGGCAGCGGCGGTCGCCCCGCCACCGCGGCGTCGAGCGACGGCAGCGCGTAACCGGCGCGTTCCAGCCGCGCGATCGCCTCGGTCGCGGCGTCGATGTGCCGCTGGCGCTGGCGATCGACCAGTTCGCGCAGCGGCCCGCCCTCGCCCTCCGCGCCATAGACCAGCAGATGCCACTGGCGGCCATCCCACCGCGTCGTCACCTCCACGCCGCTGACCAACGCGATCCCGCGCGTCGCCGCCAGCCGCCGCGTCGGCGCGACCGAATCAAGGGCGTCGTGGTCGGCGACCGCCATCACCCGGATGCCGAGCGACGCGATCCGCGCCACCAGCGTCTCCGGCGTCCAGCGTCCATCCGAGACGGTGGTGTGCATGTGCAGATCGACCGTGGAGTTGGCGCGGATGGTGGCGAGCGGTGTGGACATGGGGACCCCTCTGGGGTAGTGAGCGGGTGGTCCAGTGGGCGAGTGGGCGAGAAAGACGAGTGATTATCATATGGCACGGTACTTTACCACTCGCCCACTCGCCCACTACGTATCACGCGCCTAGTGTACACTACCGCCAATTGAGACTGTGCTGTGCGCCGTGCGTGGTGGCCCGGTGGCGGTGATATTTCGTGTGGGGGAACGTCGATGGATCCGAAGATTTTCAAAGCCTACGATGTGCGCGGGATCTATCCGAGCGAGCTCAATGAGGACTATGCCTATCAGATCGGGCGGGCGTTCGTCGCGTTCATGGGCGTCGAGCGGGTCGTGGTGGGGCGCGATATGCGGACCTCCGGGCAGGCGCTCGCCGGGGCGCTCCTGCGCGGGATCGCGGATCAGGGGGCCGAGGCGATTGACCTGGGGCTGACCAGCACCGACGAACTCTATTTCGCGGTCGGGAAGTTCGGCTACCCGGCGGGGATCATGGTGACGGCGTCCCATAACCCCGCCGAGTACAACGGCCTGAAGATGTGCCGCGCCGAGGCGATGCCGATCAGCGAGGAGACCGGGCTGACCGACATCCGCGATATGGTGATCGCGGGGAAGATCCCGGAGGCCAAGGGCAAAGGTTCGATCACCAACCGCGACGTCCTCGCCGCCTATGTCGAACACGCCCTCGGTTTCATCGATCGCGGGGCGCTGCGACCGTTGAAGGTGGTGGCCGATGCCGGGAACGGGATGGCCGGGATGATCCTGCCGACCGTCTTCGAGCAACTACCCTGCGAGTTGGTCCCGCTCTACTTCGAGCTTGATGGCACCTTCCCCAATCACCCGGCCAACCCGATCGAGCCGGAGAATATCGTCGATTTGCAGGCGAAGGTGCGCGAGGTCGGGGCCGATCTCGGCGTGGCGTTCGATGGCGACGCCGACCGGATGTTCCTGGTCGATGAGCACGGCAAGTTCATCGGCGGCGACATGACCACGGCGATGGTCTCCGACCGCCTCCTGCGGCGTAACCCGGGCGCGGCGATCGTCTACAACCTGATCTGCTCCCGCAGCGTGCCGCAGACGATCGAGCGGCTGGGTGGGCGACCGATTCGCGAGCGGGTCGGCCACTCGTTCATCAAGGCGACGATGCGCCACGAGGATGCCATCTTCGGCGGCGAGCACTCCGGCCACTTCTATTTCCGCGACAACTGGTACGCCGATTCCGGCCTGATCGCCTTCCTGACGATCCTGGAACTCCTCTCGGCGGCGAACAAGCCGCTG
>DATCMP010000281.1:0-5043 GCA_036563365.1 Thermomicrobiales bacterium | reverse complement strand
GCGCCGCCCTCATGGCCAACTGCCCGCCGCCCGGACCCTTTCGTTCGCATAACGCCCCTACAGCACCACGTCTCGTCGTCGTTCGATAAGATGGAGCAATTACTCATCCTAGTGCGCTCGCAGAAGAGGTGCTGTGGGTGGTACGATTTATGGCATGAAAGCACCATGCTTTGTGTGCCCGCTGACGGACGACGAACGCGACACGGTGACCACCGACCTCCGATCCTCCGACGCCTTCACGCTGCTGCGCTGCCAGATCGTGCTCGCCAGCGCGCGGCGAGCACGCCGCCGCGATCGGGCGGCAGGTGGGCTGTAGCGACCAGGCGGCGCGCGCCGCCCTCCGGGCGTTCAATGGCCGGGGTGTCGCGGCGCTGCGGCGCCGCTCGTCCCGCCCGGCGGCGACGCGCCCGGCCTTCGACGCGGCGGGCGCGGAGCGCCTGCGCGCCCTGCTCCACCGCAGCCCGTGCGAGTTCGGCAAGGCCACGAGCCTGTGGACGCTGCCGCTCGTCGCCGAGCAGGCCGCCGAGGGGCTGACGGCCGCGCCGGTCACCGGCGCGACGGTGCGGGCGACGCTGGCGCGGCGGCGCGACGGCGCTCCTGCTGGTCTGGGATAACGCCGCCTGGCACGTCAGTAAGGAAGTCCTCGCCTGGCTGCGCCACCACGATCGGGCCGTCAAGCGGGAGGGCACGGGCGTGTGGATCGCCGCCTGCCGCCTGCCGGTCAGGAGCCCCTGGCGCAACCCGATCGCGCCGAAGTGGGTCCACGGCAAGCGCCGCGCCGTCTCGCCCGACCGCACCCCCACCGCCCGCGAGACGGCGGAACGCGCCTGCGCCGCCCTCGGCTGCGCCTACGAGCCGCGTCTCGCCCTTCCACGCCACGTCCCCTGAGGATGCCCTAGGCCGCACCAGGGCCTCGAGCAACGGTGCCCGGTCGCGCTGCCTCCACCCGTGCGAGACGGGCCGGTGCGCCGTCGCGACCGGCTCGGCGGCCTGCTCCACGACTATTACCGCGACGCTGCCTGAGCCGAATATCTGATGCTGGATGAGGTTTCCGCACGGAACGGGCGGTGCGGATTGGCCCGCGCCGAATGGCAGTAAGTTGCCCCCTAGCAGTATACCAGGGGGCGACAGCGGTCCTTTTTTGTTACCCTGCCTGGGCAAATCGGGGGTGGGCACGACTGGGCTCGAACCAGTGACCTCACGGATGTGAACCGTGCGCTCTAACCAACTGAGCTACGCGCCCGAATAACGAAGAGCAGTATAGCAAGGGTTCGGGCGGCGTGCAAGCCGTCGCGCTTGGTTGCGGGACGGGGTATGATGCGTAGTGATATGGTCAACGGTTGCCTCGCGCCATACACTTCCCGCCTGTACGCCGTTGCCCCGCGTAAAAGGAGAATGTGACGTGCTGGTCGATTACCACATGCACCTGGAGCGCGGGCCGTTCACCCCCGACTGGCTCGATCGGTTCCTCGCTGTCGCGCGGGAGCGCGGGCTCGCCGAGATCGGGATCAGCGAGCATATCTATCGCTTTCGGGAGTCGCAGGCGGCCTATGGCGCGTGGTGGGGGGCTGACGACATGGGGTCTGGTGCGTTAACCCCCGCTGCCCCGCCTCGCCCCGGCACCGCCGCATTCGCTAAAAAGTGGTGGACCGAGCGCGGCGATCAGACCTTGCACGAGTATACCGGCCTCGTCCTCGGCGCTGCCGCGCGCGGCCTGCCGGTGCGGCTCGGGATCGAGGCCGACTATTTCCCCGGCGCGGAGGGGGCGATCCGCACGGTTCTGGCCCGGGCTCCGTTCGATTATGCGATCGGCTCGGTCCACTGGATCGGGTCGTGGGGCTTCGATCTGCTCGGCGTCGAGGGGCTCTGGGAGGGGCGCGATGTCGACGCGATGTACCGCGAATATTTCGCGCTGCTCTGTCATGCGGCGCGCAGCGGGCTCTTCCAGATCATGGCCCACCCCGATCTGATCAAGGTAATGGGCCACCGACCGTCGGCGGCTCTTGATCTGGCGGCGCTTTATGCCGAAGTGGCCGACGTGTTCGCGGCATCGGATGTGGCCGTGGAGGTCTCTACCGCCGGCTTTCGGAAGCCGGTCGATGAACTCTACCCCGCGGCCGGGCTGCTCCGGGCCTGCTTCCGGCGCGGTGTGCCGCTCAGCCTCGCGTCCGACGCGCACCGCCCGGAGGATGTCGGCCTCGACTTTGATCGGGCGCTCGTCTTCGCGCGGGAATGTGGCTATCGGGAGGTGAGTGTCTTCGCGGGCGGGCGGCGTCGCGCGGTGCCGCTCGGTTAGGCGCGACGCCGCCCGGCCGCGTCGGGCGGTGGTGAGGCGGCTAGCTGTCCAGCGACCGTTGCACCAGCCCGTATGCGCCGATGATCGCCGCTGCATCTTCGAGCAGGGCCAGCGGGAAATCGGGGAGCCCCAGCCGTGGCCCGATGATCGTTCGCAACGCGAAGCCACCGGCTGAACCGCCGAGCGCGCCGAGCGCGCCGAGCGCGCCGCCGACAACCGGGGAGAGCCCCGCCGCGCGGCACGATGCGGCACCGGTGAGCGCGCCGAAGGCGACCCGCCCGCCGAGCGGCCCCGGTTGGAGCCGACCGGGCGTTTGCGGCAGCTTGTCGCCAACATATTCGCCGACCGCCCCGAGGCCGAACGCGATCAGGGCACCCCGGGAACCGAGCCACCGCCAGGGGGATGTATCGTGCTGCACGAAAGGGTGCGGCCGCTCTGGCTGGCTCGCGATCGTCAGCGCCGCGATCGCGGTCATCGAACGTAGGCCGGTGATCGCGCCGAAGGTGAGCGCGCGAGCATACGCAATATCGGGCCTGATGGTGCTGCCGGTTGTCATTCTCACTCTCCACTATCGCGTTTTCAGCCCAGCCATGCGGGTAGCGTACGGTAAGCAAGACCGATGCCGACAGCCGGGTATCGATCCACGTCGGCCGGATGCGAATGACCCGAGCGGCCCACGTCGCGATCCTGCATCACCGCCGGGCTCCCGGTACGGGGTGTCCAAAAGGACAGGTCGGCGTTCGTCCATTGGTTTATGGTAGATGGTGGCGAGCCACGGTACAGTGAAGCTCGCTGGCGCGCCGTCCGATCGTGGACGGGCCTGACCGGCCAATTGCTAGAAGGCGGGCGTTTCTGAAAACCACACCCACTGTGCTCGATCGGTCCCTGGCCGTGTTCGCCGGGTTGACCGCGCGCTAGCGCAGCTCCCCCACCCACCGCTACCGCACGGCGTACTAACCCGCCGTTGCGCGTCGAGGATCAGCCTACGCACGTAGGTACATCGTCGGGGCCGATCCCGGCGGATTCTCGTTGCCTTTTCCTTCCTCGCTGCGCTCGCGCTCGGTCACAGGTGCTGCGGCTCCTGTGGCTTCGTCGTGTCCGCCTGTCGGCCGACACAGGCGTGAACGCGCATCACCCGCCGTTCCCCCCGAGGTCATAGGACGTATCCCCGTTCGCTCTGCTTTTTCATACCCGACCCATCGATGAGCGCGCGAACGAAGGTGCGAATGGTGGCGCGTCGTCGCGCCGATGCTGAAAGAAAGGCAGGCTCGTGTGTTGAAGACCGGACTTGTGTGTGACCGCGCATCCCTCCTGAACTTTGTGATGAAGAGCCGCGCGCTGCGGCCGGATGGAGGCACACACGATGGCGTCCAGCGCCAAGTTCTACGACGCGACAACCGACGACTATACCGACGATCCCCGGGCTTGCGCGACCGATAACGATAGCGTTGGTGATCGCTGGCCGCTACGCAAGGCGAACCGCGAACGGCGAGGGCGCGACGCTGTGCCGCGCGGCAAGGAACCGACATCGCCACGCACCCGCGACCACACCGATACGCGCCGTGGGCCGACGCGCGCCGCGCGGCAAGGGACCGAGGAGTTCCGCTGTCGCCATTGCCGCGCGTTCGTCGGCCCAACCGTCGGCGGGGGACGCCATCGCAATCACTGCCCGGCGTGCCTGCACTCGCGGCACGTCGATGAGCGCCGTCCGGGCGACCGCGCCAGCGACTGCCGCGCGACGATGGCCCCGGTCGCGCGCTTCGACCGCCCCGGTGGCGAGCCGGTGATCGTCCACCGCTGCTACGGCTGCGGCCTGGAGCGGCATAACCGCCTCGCCGCCGACGATACGATCGCGCTGCTGACGCGCCTGCCGCTCGTAGCGCCGCGCCTGGGTCGCCGAGACTCCGGCGCGCCAGCGGACGCCGTGAGCGACGGGGAACCGATCTGGGATGATCGATTCCGGCGGAAAATTTCCTGAGTGTTCGATCGCGGGGCGGGCGCACGTTGTGCCGTGCGCCCGCGTCGGCGAGCCGCCCTATGCCGCGCTCGGGAGTGTCGCGCCGAGCGCCTGGGTGAAGAAGTTGTCCAACCGTTCGACATATTCCGCGGCGCAACAGGCCCAGAGCGAGGCGTGGCCCCGACCGGCTTGGATCCACAACGCTTTCGGCGCACCCGCCGCGTCGTGCAAGGCGAGGGCGTTGCGGACGGGGATGAAGGTATCGTTGCTATCGTGGATGATCAGGACCGGACGCGGGGCGATCGCCCCGATCGCGTCGATCGGGCGGTTGATCCCGATCCGGGCGTGGGTGAGCAACTCGCTGAAATGGATGATCAAGGGGCCGAGCGGGATGGCGACGGCGTGGCAGAGTTGGCGCAGGTTCCCGCTGGCCGACTCCGCGAGCGCGGCGAAGCTGCTGTCGGCGGCGACGGCGGCGATCCGGGGTTCGCGCGCCGCGGCGAGGAGGCTCGCCGCGGCGCCCATCGAGATCCCGGCGACGCCGATCGGTAGCCCCGCCAGTTCCGGCCGGGTGTGCAGATAATCGATGGCGGCGATCACATCGCCCGATTCCCGATAGCCGATCGTGGAGCGTCGGCCGCCGCTCGTGCCGTGCCCCCGGAAGTCGAAGAGGAGGACCGCGTGGCCGCGCGACAGCAGCGCCTGCGCGAGATCGAGGAGCTCGTGGCGACTCATGGCGTAGCCGTGGCAGATGATCAGCAGGTCGCGCGGCGCTTCGTGGCGCAGGTAC
>DATCMP010000269.1:0-6550 GCA_036563365.1 Thermomicrobiales bacterium | reverse complement strand
TGACGATCGTCGCGCACTTCTGCGCCGCGCGTCTCGCCAGGGTCGCCGCCTGGGCCAGGAGATCATCGCGCTCCGTCTCATCCGGGTGGCCGCGCAGATTGGTCCGTACCGCCAGCGTGGCGCAGCGCACCGCCGCCTCCGCCAGGATCGCGCCGCTGGCGAGGTCCGAGCGCATCGCGACTCCCGAGCGCGCGGCGACTGTGCCGAGGAAGCCGAGGATGTCGTAGGCCATCCCGGCGATGCTTAACGGCGCGAGCGCGGCGGCGAGGCGCGTCCGGGCCAGCGCATTATCGCGCAGGCGGCGGGCGGCGTCGCCCTCGCGCGGCAACTTGCGCGCCGCCATGTAGGCGCGGTAGGCGGCGCTATCCTCCTCGATCGCCCGCAGGAGGGCCGCGCGCCAGGCGACCGCCTCGCTCCGCACGCGCCGTAGTTCGGCGGTATCCACCTCGGCCTTTACCTCGGCGTCTGTCCCGTCAGCCGTGCGCTTGAGGGCCAACCCCGCGCCCATCTCCGCGAGGGCGGCGGCGAGGGCGGCGGTCAGTGCGGCGACGGCGACGCCGGCCGGCAACGGCTCGGCGGTCGCGACCGCCGTGATGAAGCCGGAGAGATCGAAATCGCCGGTATCGAGTGTCCCGCTCATGTGACATATCCCCATTGCTTGACGTTCGGACCGCGTTGCAACGCCCACTTGCGGTATCATACGCTTGTCTGCCCTCCGCGTGACACATCTCGGTGTGTGCCGTGCGCCGAATGGGGCTTGGGAACACGAAGGAGAAAAACCGATCATGTCGGCCACGCGCTATCTCTTCGATCTGGAGATGCCGCCGGTGTACCTCGGGGAGACGGTCGCCGTCATGACCGCCCAGCAAGGGGTGACGATCCCCTATGAGGAGACGCTAACCTGGGATGCCGGCGTGGCGGTCGGCCTCGTCCGCGTGGAAACCGGCAACCTGTCGATCATCGACGATCTCTATCGCTGGTGGCGGCTGAAGCAGCGCGCGATCGGCTTCCCCTTCAACATGGCGATCCGCGTCGCCAACCGCAGTCGCGGCGACTTCGCCAAGCATAGCCCCGACCAATTGCGGACGATCATCGCGCAGGGCCAGGATGAGATGATCGCGCGGCTAACTGAGGGCGAATCGGTCAGGTAAAGTACGAAGTACGAACTACGAAGTACGAAGTGAGGTAGCGTTCTCTACTTCGTACTTCTCACTTCGTACTTCGTACTTTTCACACTGGCGTAACGACTCCACCAACACTTCGTCCGTGTCGCGCCCGTAGCCGCCGGAGAGTGGTAAGCCGCCGATTTCGAGGATGGCGGGGCCGGTGAAGTGGCGGGCGCGGAGGGCGGCGAAGTGGGCGGCGAAGTCGATCGTGCCGAGGCCGAGCGGCAGGTGGTGATTGACGGCGGGGAGCGGCGTATCCGCGACGTGCAGCATCGTCATTCGGTCGGTCAGCGCCAGATAGCCGTCGAGTTGTTCCGGCGCGGTGTGATTAAGGTCCCAGACGAAGCCGAGGCCCTGCACTGCCGCCAGCATCGCCGCACACCGCTCGGGCGTGGGGAAGAGCGGGATCGCTGGCTCGTTGTGCTCGATCCCGAAGCGGAAGCCGTGCGTCGCACCGAGCGCGACCCCCGCGGCGAGTTGCGGCATGAGCACCTTCTCTAATCCCTCCCAAACCTCTTCGCCAGCCTCAGTGATCGGCACCAGATGCCAGTGGACGCAGCGGCAGCCGAGCGCCGTGATCGCCGGGAGGTTCGCCTGCAAGACCTCGATCGGGGTATATCCCGCCTCGGTGCGTCCAGCCTCATCGACCCGCACGATGATCTCCATCACCGGCACGATCCCCGCCGCTGTCAGGTCAGCGCCCATCGTCGTCGCCGGTGCCCCCAGATCAGCATCGCTCAACCCCCGCTCGCGCCCATGAAACTGCATCGCGGCGAATCCGTGCGCCCGCGCGAACGCGATCTCCTCCCGTGCCGGTCGCCAGTTCCCAGGGAAGTCGCGGTAGTTGAGGCCGAAGAGGATTTGCGGTTGGGGCGGGGGCATCAGGTTCCTTCGCCTATGTTAAGTATATGCAGGGTCCGCTGTCGATATTGCCCCTTCCTGCACTGTGCCATCGGCGTGAACTACGTGGGGAGTCATGGTATGTGCGGTTGGCCCTATTGCCCCCGAATTATTCGTCTTCTTCATCGGCGAATAGCGGCAAAGCGCTTGCCAACGTTACCGCTGGACCAGCCTCGCCGCGAACTCGATACGCCGTGAAGGGATGCGCTTTGCCGACATTCGGGTTAGGGATATATTCTGGGGTCAGGTCGTTCGTCGTGAGGTTGAACCGATAGCCAACAACAAGCTGGGCAGCTTCGCTACGGATAAGTTGCCCTACTGCTTCTATGCGATCGTCAACTTCAACATCTGACGGGAGGATAAGTGTACGCCGACCTGTCGTACCTTGTGCAACTGCGTATGGGGTAGGGGCAACATACATCTTCCTGTCCCGTATCAGTATGTCGCCGTAACTTCCGAAACCTTTCACGCTTTTGTTCTTGTGGCTGTATTCATGGTGGGCATTGAGGAAATCGCTGTGGCAGAGCACGAGATCGACGACCGGATACTCGCGTTCGCCCCTTGCCGCCGGGTAACGCCCGAAAAGGTAGAAGATGGTGCGGCCATTATGAAAGCCGGTTGGCACCTGGCTGTTGGCATCGTAGCTCGCTTCGCGACCGGGAAATGCCAACCCTTTGACTTCATAACCTTCAGGCTTATGCACCATGGTGAAGTCCGGGTATGTGTTACGCCCACTTTGATCATAAAGGATGCCTGATTCTGCTAAACGCTCCGTGAACCAATTCTGAAAGTGAAATTCCTTATCCCCAGCACTGCCACGCGTGATTAGCTTGCCATCAATAATTGCCTTGTAACAGGTGAGGAATATCTCGATTGCATATGTATCTTGCGTCACTTTGCGACCTGGCTTTCTTCATATGTCCGGTTGATAAACCCTGTAGCTTGCGCTTCCCATTGACTCATTGCCGCCGCTGCATCACCCAGGATAGTGCCCTCTTGTAATGACGCGCGTAAGAGTTGCGCCGTCACTATCACGCGGACATCATTGCGACTCAATGCACGACCATGCGCCCTGAAACGTTGGATTTGTTTCCTTGCGACGGTGATCGCATGGTCATAAGTGAACCTGTCGTTTAAGGAGGGTAATGTCTGGGGTCGACAAACCATGATGATGTCCAGATCGATCGGTTGCTTGGCTTGCGCCTTCGGAGTTGCCCCCGACATTTCCGCTTTGATCGGTTGGGCAGCCGTCAAAGTAAATCCTGCCCCACTGATCGCTTCGAGAACTGCCTGCCATCCCTCTGTGCGTGAGTGGTGGTAGGTAAATACGAGGAGCCCGTCAGGACGTAGGATGCGGTGACACTCGATAAAAACCCCTTGTAAACGTTGAGCAAAGATCACCGCATCGGACGACTGCACCTCTCGGTCGGAGCGCGTACTTGCGGTTAATGCTGTTTCACCCGCCAGCAGATGCCGTTGCCAGACATAGAAGAAGTCCGCTAGCTCGGAATAATGCACATTGTCGAAGAAAGGGGGATCGGTAATCACCAAATCGACAGAGTTATCAGGCAAGTCGGTATGGGCGGAATCTCCACATGCGAGATAGACAACATTCGGATCGACCGCGAATGCCTGATAGTCCTCTACAACAGCACGTCCCATTGGGGCGGAGAGATCATACACTTTCTCGCCCACCGTTTTGCCTTTGACTTGTGTTGGGCGTAGCTCAAACGGGTGGTCGCGGTATTCCATCGCGCGTAGCAGCCGCGATCGAAAGAGGGTAGAAAATGCCCCCGAGCTTTTGGGTGTGCCCCAAAGGTTCGCCTCCAATGGTGTGCGCTCAGGCTTAAGAATATGGTGCGAGAACATATGACGCACCGCTCCTGTACCCTCCCCCTTGAACGAGGCAAACATATTGTTGAATTCGAGTGTCCCTGAGAAGAGGCAGATGAAGAGGTCGCGCACGGATCGATCGTCGATCATGCGAATCCGCTCTGCGAGCATGCTCAGACACAAGAGTTGGCGCGCGTTGAACATCTCGTGCCAGTAGGTATAGTGGTAATTTAGCACCTGGTTTGTGTTGTTTCCGGGCGCGATTGCTACGATCGGATGGGCATCAGGGCGCTGCGCTAAAGCGCCGACCGCTTCCTCATAGAGCGCCTGGTCCCACGGCGTGATCCGCTGGTAAGCTTTCGTCTTATTGACGAGAAGCACCATCTTAGCGTACATGCGATGTTCTGGCGGACCTGGTCTGCGGCGTACCGCTTGGACGATAGAGAAGGTGTGCGCGCAATGGGCGCAGGTTGCCTTTTGACCATTTGCAGGTCCGTGCTGCGGGTTGAACATCATGCCACAGTCGTAACACGCTACGCACGTTGCATCGTAACGAGCTTGCTGTATCCCGCCGCAGTTCGGACAAAGAATTTGCGCTTCGGGAACGCGGGTAGGGTAAGCATTCTTCGAGAAGACATATGAAGAAAAGAGATCGACCGGTTGCTCGCAGGCTGGGCAGTAGATAACCTTAACCCAGAAATAGTAGAGGACTTCGGCCTGTGTCCCATCGTCTTGCGGCGAGCAATAGTAGCGCTGAATACACGGAGCAATATCGTCCTCAAGCGCTTGGTACGCCTCAATGATCGTATGCTGAGAGCGTTGAGCAAGGGCTGTTCGCACGGTGAAGGCGGCAACGTGGTTGATGTCGCGACCAATGCCACGCATCCCGAGCTTGAGTGCTTCTCCTATTGTAGTCCCGCTGCCCGTGAAAGGATCAAAAACTGTGGTAGAGGGGTAGCGAACAGCAGTATAGAAGTTCGGTAGCACCCGCGCCGGATCCTCTTCCATTGCGCCAATGAGAATCCCTCGAAAAACCGAGCCTAACCGCTGCGCCCACCACTTATGCAAGTGGTAGATAGGGCGATTGATCTCCTTGCGCCAACTCTCCAACTCTGCAATGGCACTCAATACTTCAAATGGGAATGCGTCGTCTTCCAACGCCCTGCGGCGCGGTATCTCTTTCGTAGTCGCAGCGACAGCAAGTTCTGCGGTCGAAGACGTGTACGTATAGCTCATGAGTCTCATTCTACTGGGGACGACATCCATTGTCAAAATGCAGCAGCCCTCGCTCGATGATTATAGGCGCTAATCGTCAAGCGTCGCCTGGGCATCGGAGAATACCGATGGATGTCGAGGATGTTTCGTGGGTGATCACGGTGATCATCGCGCCGACCGTGCTGATCACGAGTTGTTCGCTGCCGATCAAGGGCCTGCCGCAACGGTTCGAGAATAGGAGTAGACAACTCCGGGGGATGGGCGCGGGGGTAATCTCCCTCGGGCGCGGGCCGCTGCCGCCTGGGGCAGCGGGGCGGCTACGCCCGCGCGAGTACCGGCGACTCATCCGGCAGATTGCGCCAGAGCAGTGCCATCGCCGCTGCCGCGAGGATATAGGCGCTGGCGCTCATGATGAAGGCCGGGCCGAAGCCGTGATGGACCTGGATCCAGCCGCTGATCAGCGGGCCGAGCGAGAAGCCGGTCGCGTAGGTGACGTTGTACAGCCCCGCCAGCGTGCCGCGTCGTTCCGGGGCGACCCGGCTGATCGCGTAGGGGGTGTAGATCGGGTCGATCGTGCCGCGCAGCCCCGCGCGACACGCCTCGAAGATGATCGCGCCGAGCAGGAACGGCATCGCGACCATCGACGCGATGCAGACGGCGATCCCGCCCATCAACCCCCCGATCGCGCGGGTATTGCCGAAGCGCCGCGCGAGGATCGGGGCGCTGAGGGCCGCGACGCCGCCGAGGACGCCGGTGACGGTGAAGATCCCGCCGAGCAGACCCGGCTCGACCCCGAAGCGCAGGGTGAAGAAGAGCGGCAGGAAGCCGATGATCGCGCCCGAGCCGCACGCTTGCAGCATATCGGGGATCAGCAGGCGTCCGAAGAGGCGCAGGTCCGCCAGCCGAAATGGTGCTCGGCCCTTCGCGTTATCGCCCGCCGATTCGAGGTTGCGGATCCGCCAGAGAGGGAGCCCGCCGATGAGGGTGATCAGCGCGTTGAAGAGCAATGCGGCGCGTAACGGCCCGGTGCTATCCGACGAGACGCCCAAAATCCCCGCGGCGCTGGCCGTGACGAGCCCGCCTAGCGCGCTGCCGAGCGCCCCGACCCCCCAGAGGAAGAAGGAGTTGATCGAGAAGGCGCGCACGCGCTGCTCCGCCGTGACCGCGCCGATCAGCAGCGGGCTGGTCGCGCTCCAATAGATCACCGCGATCGCGTTCTGCACCAGCATCCAGAAGACGAGGCTTGGCAGCGACTGCGCCAGCCCGACGCCGAGCAGGCTTAAGGGCAAGAGGATGCCGCTGATCGCCAGCAGTTTCGCCCGTCCGACCCGGTCGGCCACAATCCCGAGCGGCACGCTGGCGACGAGGACCATCAGCGCGCCGGTCGCGTTCAGTCGCCCGATCGTTTCCTGGTTGTAGCCGAGGCTATAGGCGTA
>DATCMP010000268.1:0-3878 GCA_036563365.1 Thermomicrobiales bacterium | reverse complement strand
CCCCCAACGGGGGGGAATGTGAGTGACGCGACCGCGAATACCCTGTGCGATGGTGCAGGCTTGCTGGCCGCGCTCGATGCGGCGGGGGCCAACCTGGAGCGCCATGCCGAGGCGATCAACGCCCTGAATGTCTTCCCGGTCCCCGATGGCGACACCGGGAAGAATATGCTGCTGACGATGCAGGCCGCGTTGCAGGCGGTCCACGCGGCGGCCGATGCGGGGACCACCAGCGCGAGCGAACTGGCGGCGAAGCTGGCGCGCGGGGCGATGATGGGCTCGCGCGGCAACTCGGGGGTGATCCTCTCGCAGATCCTGCGCGGCTTCGCGCGGGGCCTGGGTGCGGGCGCGCAGTTCGGCGGCGCCGAACTCGCCGCGGCGCTGCGCGAGGCCGCGACGACCGCCTACCGCGCGGTGCAACAGCCGGTCGAAGGGACGATGCTGACCGTGATCCGGGTAGCCGCCGAGTCGGCCGAGGAGGCCGCTGGCAACGGTGCCACGTTGCTGACCGTCCTTGATGCGACGCTCGATGGGGCGCGCAAGGCGTTGGCGCGCACGCCGGAACTGCTGGCGCGGCTGCGCGAGGCGGGCGTGGTCGATGCCGGTGGGCAGGGGGTGGTGAGCCTGCTCGAAGGGGCGGCGCTCTGCGCGCACGGCGAGGCATTGGATGCGGGGGCCGGGGTGGTTGTCCCGGCTGGCGTCGCGGCGCGCGAACTCGGCACGATGACCGAGTTCCTCGATGAGCACGGCGAGGATGAGGTCGGCTATTGCACCAACGTGATGATCCTGCCGCGCGAGGCGCAGCCGCTCGATTTCCCGGCGATCCGCGAGCGGTTGTTGGCGCTCGGCGAGTCGGGCGTGGTCGTCGGCGACGAGGAGATCATCAAGATCCATATCCACACCGAGAACCCCGGCGCGATCCTCTCCGAGGCGGTGCGTTGGGGCGAGTTGGATCAGATTCGGATCGACAATATGTCCTTCCAGGTGGAGGCGGTGGCCGCCGGGGTGCAAGGGCAGGCCGCGACCGCCCCGACGACCGTTGTGGACGCGCCAGCCGATGGCGCGGTCAGCGGGCCGCAAGTGGTGGCGGTCGCTTCCGGCGCGGGGCTGGTCGCGGCGTTGCGCGGGCTCGGCGCGGCGGGGATCGTCTCCGGCGGGCAGACGATGAATCCGAGCACGGAGGAGTTGCTGCGCGCGGTCGAGGCGGTGCCGGGCGACGAGGTGATCCTGCTGCCGAACAACGGCAACGTTATCCTGACCGCGCGGCAAGTGGTCGATCTGACGAGTAAGCGGGTTGTGGTGGTGCCGTCGCGCTCGGTGCCGCAGGGGATCGCCGCCCTCTCGGCACTCAACTTCGCGGCCGATCTCGACGCGAACGCCGCGTCGATGACCGAGGCGCTGTACGGGGTCCGCTCGGCGGAAGTCACCTATGCCGTGCGCTCCGCGACGATCGACGGGGTCACCGTGGCCGATGGTCAGCCGATCGGTCTGATCGATGATAAGCTCGTCTACGCCGGTGAGTCGGTCGAGGATGTCCTGATTGGGCTGCTGGCGCGTACGGATGCGGCTTCCGCAGAACTCGTGACCCTCTACCGGGGTGCGGATGTGACCGAGGAAGCGGGCCTCGCTATGGTAGAATCCCTCCAAGGACATTACGCCGAGGTGGCGTTCGAACTGGTTGAGGGTGGGCAACCGCACTACGATTACCTGATGAGCGTGGAGTAGCAGCGAGTCGGTAGTCGGCGGTCGGCAGTCGGTAGTAGAGGTCCATTACTGGCGCAGTGTCTTAAACGCATCGCCCCGCCACTACCGACTGCTGCGCTCTCTTCTTTTTCGGAGGCGATGATCATCACTGCAGATGATAGCGCAGCGTTGCTCTATCGTGGTATGCAGGCAGACGAGGACGATCAACCACGCTGTGGCCCGACCGCTCGAATGCTTGGGGTACGTCCCGATGTCGATCTTGCTGTTAGCGCGGATGGCGAAGTTATGCCGGGGCAAGGTGGTTTATCGGTGACGCCGAGTGATCCAATGTTGTTGCCTCGTCATCGACGTCCACCGGCATTTGGCGGTACGGGTAAGGATCCATTGCGGCAGATTGCTATAGGTGATCTCGGGCAAGGGTTGCGCTACCGAGCTGATCCACTGGATCCCACACGGCACGGATTCATTGAGCCAGCATCTGTCACAACACTCGCGCTGTTTCAAGAAGCGTTGGTCGCAACACGAGGCTTTTGGCAGCGCTCGATGTCTGAGGACGATAGCAACTAATCTATTGGCGTGCTGTTGGTTCTCGGAGGTAGATAAATTATGCGAACTGAAATGCAAATTGACGAACAGTTTGATGCAGCATTGCATTCCCCGCAACCACTGATGCAATTGCGAGCAACGGTTAGTGCGCTGCTCGACCAGGACTGGACACGTGATGAACTGCTTGAGCAACTTGAGTTATTTCGTGAAACGCTGAGCACAGATGGTCGTGACCAAGATGAAGATACCGTTCTCGAGGCAATGGATTTCCTTGTCGGATGGTGCAGTCCGCACCTGAAAGTGTAGGGGGAGATGGCGCGGATACGAGTCGTCACCGACAGTACGGCGGATATTCCCGAGGATCTGCGCCTGGCGGCCGGTATCGAGATGGTGCCGCTCTCGGTGAATTTCGGCAACGAGTCGCTGCGGGACAAGATCGACATCGGTCACGCCGATTTCGTGAAGCGGCTCAAGGCGTCCGGGCGGAATCTGCCGACGACCGCGCAGCCGCCCCCCGGCCTGTTCGAGGAGACCTATCTGCGCCTGGCCGATGAGGGCGCGGAGCAGATCGTCTCGGTCCACCTTTCCGAGAGCCTGAGCGGCACCTGCGGTTCGGCGCGGATCGCCGCCGAGGAGGTCGCTGGGCGGGTCAAGGTCGAGGTAGTCGACTCGCGCTCGATCTGCATCGGCCTCGGTTTCATCGCGCTCGAAGCGGCGCGCGTCGCGAATGGCGGGGGCGATCTCGCGGCGGTCACGGCGACGATCCGCAAGATGATCCCGAATATCCACATCATCTTCTTCCCGGACACCCTCGAATATCTGCAAAAGGGCGGCCGGATCGGGCGCGCGGCGATGATCGCCGGCTCGATCCTCTCCCTCAAGCCGCTGATGCGCGTCGATGAGGGGGTGGTGGTGCCGCACGAGCGGACCCGCACGCGCTCCAAGGCGATCGACGGGCTGGTGCGGTTCGCCAAGGATTTCCCGCATATCCGGCAACTCGCCGCGATGCAGATCGGCGATGCCGACATCGACACCCTGCTCGATCGGCTCGGCACGATCTACCCGCGCGAGAAGATCGTCGTCACCGAGACGAGCCCGGTGATCGGCGTCCACCTCGGCGAGGGTGCGCTCGGCGTGATCATCGACGCGAGCGAGGGGACTTTACCGTCGCCATCCGCCTGACGCGACTTCGGGTGATACGGCATCGGGTGATACAAGTCTGACTATGGTGCATTCCGCCACGCCGTTACAAGAAGCGATCACGCACGTCGGGAAGATCCTGGCCGAGGAAGAGCGCCAGGGCTATCGCAACCGCGCCGTGGTCGGTGGGATCGGGCCGTTCGCGCGCGAAGGGCTCGCGCCGTTGCGCGGGTCGTTGCCGACGCGCGCCGCCGATGACGCCCTGGCCGGGATCGTCGGCCTGCTGCGCGACTATGGGTCGCTCTCGCCGACGCAGCGCCAGCCGCGCCTCGCCGCCGCGCTGAAGGAGTTGCGCCAGCTCTACCGGGTGGTGCGCGATCTCGGCGAGAACGATCCGACCTCGCAGCCGCGCTACATCGGCCCGCCCGCGAACCGCAAACCGAAGGCTCCGCCGAAGCCGAAGCCGACCGCCGCCCCGCGCGCGGCGGCGA
>DATCMP010000262.1:0-4771 GCA_036563365.1 Thermomicrobiales bacterium | reverse complement strand
CACGGGGAAGAGTGTGGCGAAGTCCTGGTCGGCGTACAGTCGCCCGAGCTCATCGTGCATCCGCAGGTAGGGATTCCCCTTTGGGAAGGCCGCCCGCGCGACCCGCGCCGTGTCCTCCGGTACGACATACGCCACCTGCGGTCGCAGCGACATGGCTTCCTCCGCCCTGACGCACCATCCCGCGCCCGCTCGCGCGGCCCGCCGTCAGCATACCGCACCACCCCGTACGAGAGGACCGACTTCGCCAACAACATCTGTGGGGTGCGAAAACTCCATCCGGCACGATCGCGGCCGTGGCACACCACACGGCCTGCCCAGGCGTTGCCCTCCATCGGCTATGATCGCCCCACAGGCGGCGACGTCCGCCGCCCGCCGATAAAGCAGTAAGGAGGGGCGGGTGTTCTGGTTTATGCTCGGGCATCTCCTCGCGTTCCTCGTCGATCTGGTCCTCGGCGCGCGGCGAGGCGACCGCGACAAGGACCTCCAGATCCTCCTGCTGCGGCACCAATTGCGCCTTACGCAGCGCCAGCGCCCCCACCCGCCCCGGCTCACGCACGGGGAGAAGCTCACCCTCGCCGTCCTGACCACCGCGCTCGCCCGGCTGACCACCGGACCGCGTCGCCAACTCGACCAGCGGGTGCTGCTGTTCAAGCCGGACACGGTCCTCAAGTGGCATCGCGACCTGGTCCGGCGCAAGTGGACCCATCGGCGCAGGAACCGGGGCGGTCGCCCGGCGATCCCGGCCGAGATCGAGTCGCTCATCCTCCGGCTGGCGCGGGAAAACGCCCGCTGGGGGCATCGCCGCATTCAGGGGGAGCTGCGCAAGCTCGGCCACGCCATCAGCGCCTCGACCGTGCGCGCGGCCCTCCGCCGACACCACGTGCCGCCCGCCCCACAGCGGCGACGGGCGACGACCTGGCGCGCCTTCATCCGGGCACACAAGGAGCAGCTGCTGGCATGCGACTTCTTCACCGTCGAGACGCTGTTCCTGAAGACGCTGCACGTGCTGTTCTTCCTCGAGGTGGGCACGCGGCGCGTCCATCTAGCCGGCTGCACTGCCCGCCCGACCGCCGCGTGGGTGACGCAGCAAGCGCGCCAGCTCGCCTGGGCCCTGCAGGATACCGGCGTGTCGCCCCACTGCCTCATCCGTGATCGCGACGCCAAGTTCCCGCCGACCTTCGACGCCGTCTTCGCGTCCGAGGGGGTCGAGGTCATCCGCACGCCTTACCTGGCACCGACGGCGAACGCCTACGCCGAGCGCTGGGTCGGGTCGGTGCGCGCGGAGTGCCTCGATCACCTCCTCATCGTCAACGAGGCGCACCTGCGCCACGTCCTGGCCGGCTATGTCGCACACTACAATCGGGCGCGCCCGCACCGGGGCCTGAGCCAGCAGACGCCGATCCCCTATTCCCCGAGCGCTAGGTGCGAGCCGGTCAGGCGGCGGGATGTGCTCGGCGGGCTCCTCCACGAGTACGATCGGGAGGCAGCGTAGCCCGTATTTAGTAGGAGACGGGGTTTTCACGCCTGACAGGCACGCGGTGGCGCCGGGGGGCCGCGCGCACCGCTGAGGCGCTGACCGCGTGGCCGAGCTGGCCCAATTCACCCTGGATGCGCCGGTGGCCCCAGCGCGGGTTCTCCCGCGCGAGCCGGAGGATGAGGATCTCGATCTCGGCCGGGATGGTCGCGCGGCCGCCCAGGTTCCTGCGCCGATGGGTCCACTTGCGCCGGACCAGTTCGCGGTGCCACCTGAGGACCGTGTCCGGTTGGAACAGGAGCAAGTACTGGTCGAGCTGGTGCCGCGGGCCAGCGGTCAACTTTGCGAGCGCGGCGGTCAGGACGGCGAGCGTCAGCTTCTCGCCGCGCGTGAGCCGGGGCGGGCGGGGGTGTTGGCGCTGCGCCAGGCGCAGCTGGTGCCGCAGCACGAGGATCTGGAGATCCTTGTCGCGGTCGAATCGCCGCTCGCGGAGGTTCAGGTCGACGAGGAACGTGATGAGATGCGCGAGCACGAACCAGAACACCGTCTCCCTCCTTCATGCGCGTCACGTGTGGGTTCCCCACGAGGCCGCACCATGGACGATCATAGCCGACTGAGGGGAACAGCAGGGATGGCGGCGTGAAGATGCGGCACGAGTGTCACGCGGCTCGGCCGCGCAGGCGGCGGATAAGGTTTTCACACCGCGCAGCCGCTCGTCGCCCGGACGCGCGTCGCGGCGGGTGCCCACACGCGGGCGCAGGTCATCATCGGGGCGCTCGTCGGCGGGCTGGTGAGCGGACAGGTATTCGCTCTGCTGCTTGCGGCCCTGACGTGACGCTCCGTGGACAACCGCACAAGCATCGTCTCGGCGGGAGGTCTGCGGGCGCTTTCGGGTATACGGTGGCCGTTCATCCGTCCATAGCGGCAGGCCTGCGCCCCAGCGCCGCGCCGCGCGACCAAGGTCACCGACCAACTTGCGGGTTTGCGCGAGCAAACTGTCCTGACAAAATATCGGGGAGACGCGCGTTGCCGGGAGGTCATTCGCCTCCCGGCAACGCCCCTCTTCATCCCTGTGGCCCGCCGCTCAGCGCCCGTCGGCCGGGTAGCGCTCGTAGGTGATCGTGTTGCCGCAGCTATTGCAGTTGCGGCGTACCGTGAAGACGTAGATGAAGCGACCCTCGGCCGTGTCGCTCAGGAGAGTGAGCCCACCCGTGAAATCCTGCCAGGTCAAGGTGAGGCCGGTCTCGTCCGGCGTGCGGGCGTAGCCGATGCACTGGCGTACGGTGCTCTTCTCGCGCCAGAGCTTGCCGAAGCCGCGCTGCGGCAGGTAGAGGCCGGGCTTCGGCGCTGACCCGCCGCCCGGCTCGTCCGCCGCGGTCCAGGTGTCGGGCGCGAAGGGGTAGAATTCGGTCGACGGTATCGTCCCTTTCTCGTCGGTGCCACAGAGGGCGAGGATCGTCTTCTTCGACTCCACCCCGTTGCTATAGGAGGCGTGCGGCCCCTCCTCGGCCCAGTACATCCGCCCGCCCTCGAACGCCTGGAGCGCGCCGCGCGTCGTCACCGCCAGGGAGAGCGGCCGACCGAGCGCCGCGCGGACCCGATCCTCACCCCGATAGATCGTGCCGAACGTGCCGCTGAGGCGGTTCTCGTCCTCGACAATCCGGCGCCCGAATTGGCCGAGGAGGATGACATACGGCGTCCCCGCATTCTCCGGGTGCCACTCGAATCGCGCCCGCTCAAAATACTGCGTCGTGCAGCAGTGGTCCGGTCCCAGGCTGTCGAAGCGCTCCTCGGTGATCGGGTAGCCGAACTGCGCCAACCCACCGTTCTGGACCCAGTAGTCCTGGAAGCGTGGCGCGATCGTGTGGCCGGTCTGCGGGAAGTAGAACGGGCCTGAGCCGGGCACGGGCGCGGTCGCCTGCTCATAGCTTGTGCCGGCGACGGTGATGTAGTCCTCGCGCAGGACCCGCCGCCCGAACTGGCCGAGTTGCACCTCGTGCGGCGCGGGGTGCTCTGGGTGGTATTCGAGGCGCACCCGCTCGAAGTACTGGACGGTGTACTCGTTCCCGTCCTCCAGCGTCTGGCGAATCTCGCCGGTCAGCGGGTAGCCGTTGCGCGCGAGGCCGCCGTTGGCGAGCCAGTAGTCGAGGAAGCGCCCCTGGATGCAGCCGCCCGTCTGCGGGAAGCACTGCTCGGCCGCGCCGACCGGCGCGGCCTGCACCAGCCCGCCGAGGAGCGAGGCGAGGAACCCGAGGACGAGGACAAGGTGCCGGATACGCATCGCAAAGTCTCCGTGTGAAAGAATCGTCGCCCATCGCGGCAAAACGCCGCCCGTACCTGAACGAACGGGCGCGACGCGCGATCGTTTCACGGCTGTCCTGGCTTGTGGTGGCCGAAAACTACATCCGCACTATTCGCCGTCCACGGCCTTGGCCAGTCGCCACCCCGCGAGGTGACGAGCGAGCGGCCCTGATGGCGCCGGAAGATGCCGCGTAGGGTGCGATAACTCTGTCTGCGCGCCGCTGATGCCCATGAATCGTCCAGTTTTCCATCCCGTTCGGTATGATGGCCTCGCACGAATGGCTTCGGTGATCAGCGAGACGCCAGGGCATGCTCTGGGCTGGGATTTGTTGTCGATCTGCGCGGCGCACCGCGGACGCGAAGGACCTGGAGATCGCGCTGCTGCGGCACCAGCTCCGCTTGCTCCAGCGCCGGTCGCCCAGACCACCCCGCCTCGCACGATGGGAGCAGCTGACGCTTGCCGTCCTGATGACCAAGCTCGGCCAGCTGAACACGACTCCGCGGGCACTGTTGGCCCGCGCCGTGCTCCTCGCGCAACCGGAGACCGTGCTCTCGTGGCACCGCGAGCTCGTGCGACGCACGTGGACGTACCGCCGCTGGTGAGTGGGCGGACGGCCGCGAGTCGCTGCCCAGGTCGAGGCGTTACTGTTGCGGCTTGCCGAGGAGAACCCGCGCTGGGGCTACGGCTGACTCCAGGGACAAACCTCGTCTTATGATCTCCGACACATGCTTGCACCCAGCTAGGCAGCATTGGGGCCGCGATGGCGAGTGGTAGCGTCATAGATCGTAACGACGCAGCGAGATTTCTTGCCACGCAAAGGATCGCTATCTGTCCGACATCATACGGCGAGGTGTGCGAGGGGAGGGTAAAGTGTCGCAGGGGCTCCAACCAACGGTTGCGAAACGCATAGACGTCGGGCAGGAGATCAGGAACGTGGCGGGCGCTCGGCGACGGCGGGGCGAGGGCCAGTGGTTATGGCGCGGCTGAGGCGGTAG
>DATCMP010000244.1:0-6449 GCA_036563365.1 Thermomicrobiales bacterium | reverse complement strand
CTCCGGTCGCGCGTGCGACGAGGGGCGCGGACGAAGCAGGAGGAGCCCCATGACCACCACGCAGGCCACGCAATCGGTAACCACGACAGGGCAAGCCACGCTGCTGCTGCGCTACCTCGAAGGGCGCGCCGGGCGACCGCTCGACCCCGCCGCCGCCGCCTTCTACGCCTCGCTTGACGCGGTCGGCACGGTCTCGCCGGAGGTCGCCGGGTCGATCATCGCCGAGTTCCGGGACCAGCGCCAGAATCTTAAGCTGATCGCCAGCGAGAACTATTCATCCCTGGCGACGCAACTGGCGATGGGCAACCTCTTCAGCGACAAATACGCCGAGGGGTATCCGCACCACCGCTTCTACGCCGGGTGCGACAATGTCGACACGATCGAGGCGACCGGCGCGGGGCTGGCGCAAGAACTCTTCGGCGCGCAGTACGCCTATCTCCAGCCACACTCCGGCGCGGATGCCAACCTCGTCGCCTTCAGCGCGATCCTCAGCGCGCGGGTGCAGGCCCCGACCCTGGCCGAGATGGGCCTGGAAGACCCTTCCAAGGCGACCCGCGAGCAGTGGGCGACCGTCCGCGAGGCGTACCACAACCAGCGGATCCTGGCGCTCGATTATTACTCCGGCGGGCACCTGACACACGGCTACCGCCACAATATCTCCAGCCAACTCTTCGATGTCTATTCCTACTCGGTGGACAAGGAAACGAAGCTGCTCAACCTCGAAGAAGTCCGTAAGACGGCGCACGAGGTGCGCCCGCTGATCCTGCTGGCCGGATACAGCGCCTACCCGCGCCGGATCAACTTTAAGGAGATGCGCCAGATCGCCGACGAGATCGGCGCGGTCTTCATGGTCGATATGGCGCACTTCGCCGGGCTGGTCGCGGGCAAGGTCTTCACCGGCGACTTCGATCCGGTCGCGCACGCCCACATCGTTACCACCACCACGCACAAGACGCTGCGCGGGCCGCGCGGCGGGATGGTCCTGGCGACCGCAGAGTTCGCGCCGTGGGTGGACAAGGGCTGCCCCGCGATCCTCGGGGGGCCGCTGCCGCACGTCATGGCCGCCAAGACGGTCGCCTTCCGCGAGGCGCTGCGGCCCGAATTCCGCACCTACGCCGCCAAGATCGTCGAGAACGCCCAGGCACTCGCGGCGGGCTGCGTAGCGGGCGGGCTGTCGGTCCTCACGGGCGGCACCGACAACCACCTGCTGCTGATCGACGTCGCCACCGGCTTCGGGCTAACCGGGCGGCAGGCGGAATCGGCGCTGCGCGAGTGCGGGATCACCCTCAACCGCAACTCGCTGCCGTTCGATGTGAATGGCCCCTGGTACACCAGCGGCCTGCGCGTCGGCACCCCGGCCATCACGACCCTCGGGATGGGCGTCGACGAGATGGGCGAGATCGCCGCCGTGATCAGCCGCGTCCTCTCCAGCACCACCCCCACCACGACCAAAAGCGGCGAGCGCAGCAAGGCGCGTTACGTCATCGCGGGGGGCGTGGTGGACGAAGCGCGCTCCCGGATCGGCGCGCTCCTCGACCGCCACCCACTCTACCCCGAACTCGACCTCGGCCTCGTCGTCGACCACGCTACCCCTGCCCCGACAGGGAACTAATCCCTAGCGGGCTGACAACGTGACACAGCAGGCCCCGGCACAATTACTGTGCCGGGGCCTGCTGTGGATTGACCCGAGGTGGTGTTACAGGAAACGAGAAGCTCGTCAACCGATTATTGCGTGAGCCCCTGACTCTTCGCCTCTTGCTTCACGGTTTCCGTGGCGGCGTGCTGGGCCTCGGTGGCGACCGTCTGCACCTTCTCGACCGTCTCCTGAGCGAAGCCCTGGGCACGTTCGAGGAGGGTGTCGCGCGCCTCGCCCATCAACTGATTCTCGCGCTGGGTCTGCGGCAGGGCCAGGCCGATCGCCGTCCCGAGCGCCAGGGTCACCGCGCCAACCGCGAGCGGGTTGGTGCGTAGCGCGCTCTGGAAGCTGTCCTCCAGGCGCATCGCCTGATACTGGGCCTGCTCGGCGATATTCCCCGCCACCTCGACGGTGCCGCTAGCGAGGTTGCTGGCCGTCTCGCCGACCTGGCCGACGATATTCCCCGCCGTCTCCATGGTCCCGCTGGCGATGTTGCTCGCCGTCTCGCCGACCTGGCCGGCGGCACCACCAACCGCCCCGCCGACCTGGCCGGCGAGGTTCCCGGCAGCCGTCTGGGCGCGATTGACGGTGGAGCCGATTCCACTACCGCCGCTCGTTGAACCGGCATTTCCCTGATAGCCGCTAAATTGCGGGGGGGTATGCGACGGGTAGGGGCGCTGCTCCCGATATGTCGCCTCATATGCATGCGCGTGGGTCGTCCCTCGCGCGGCGGCGCTGCGGCTATTGATGAAGAGCCAGCCGAGCCCAAGACCGGCCAGCGCGGCCGGGATCGGGTTCGCCTTGATCGTATCGACCAAGCCATGCCGCGCGGCATTGGTCGTGTCATTTGCGCTACGGATCATCGTTTCTACCTTTCCGATTGTCGCCCCCCGGACGGCTGCTTTCGCGTTGGTAGTAGCGTCTTCGACCGCCTCGCGGGCGGTGACTTTCGCCTCGTCCAACACTTCGCGGGCGGTCATGCGGGCTTCGGCGAGAACCTCACGCGCCTGTTCGATCACCTCGGTCGCCTGCCCCTTGACCTCGGCGAGCGCATGATCGACGACCTCAAGGGCGGCCTCCTTGGCCTGCGCCGTGATGTCGCTCGCGGTATCCTTCGCCTGCTCACCGATCACCTCGGGGTTGAGCCGCTGCTGGATCGCGTCGAGGGTGCCGCTCATGTCGGTGCGTGTATGCTCGATCTCCCGCCGCAACTCTTCGGTCTCGGGAGTGACGGCGATATCGTCCGCGTTGGCACCGGAGTGACCAGATCGACTTATTGAGTTTGCGCTTTGGCCCATTCGGCGTCCTCCTTCAACGTATCGATCGTCTGCTGCGGTAGCGGGGTCTCCCGGCGCAGGGCGCTCAAGCCACGCATCACCAGGAAGCCGCCGATACCGGCAACGACGAGGCCCACGAGCAGCGTCGCTACCCACCAGGGGAGGCCAAGCTGACCGAGACCGATCGCGATGGCGGCGAGGATGGCGAGGAAGCCCGCATAGGCGACCGCGCCACCGGCGAGCAGGAATCCGATATCCTTGCCGACCCGCGTCGCCTTCTGCGTCATCTCGGTCTTCGCGAGTTCGACTTCCTGACGCACCAATGTGCCAGTGTCAGCGGCGAGGGCGGAGAATAACTCGCCGAGCGAGCGGTTGTCCTGCTGCCCGCTCATTAGCGACCTCCGCGACCGGGCTCACGCGGCGGACCGCCGACGATCACATCCGTGGGCAGTGGCGGTCCGCCGACGATCACGTCGTCGCTCGGCTGGGTCCCCATGCTGGACCCGCCGCTCGTGCCGCCCATACTCGCGGTCGTTGGCGTGCCACGACCGGCGGTGCTCCCGGTCCCCGGTGTCGGTGTGCCGCGGCCGGCGGTGCTCCCGATTCCGGTCGTCGCGGAACTCGTGGCCATCCCGGCCTGGGATGCGTTCGTGCCGCTACCGCCCTGGGCTGCACTCGACCCAACGCCGCTGCCCGTACCGACCGAGGCCGTGTGAGCGGGCAACTGCGGTGGCGGGGCGATCGCCGGAGAGGGCTGCTGACCATACCAATCGGCCTGGCCTTGCCAATTCTGACGATTCCCCTGCGCGCCGACCTGCGCCACCTGGCTCGAACTCTTCAGGAAGCGCGCGGCGAAGAGGCCGAGCGCGAATGCGCCACCGAGGAAGAGGGCGGGCTCACGCCGCGCGAACTGCTCGGTGTCCTGGGCCAGCTCCCGAAGGTCGCGCTTGCTGAGATACCCGGCGAAGTGCTCGACCTGACCGGCGGCGCGCTCAACGTAGTTGGCGATCCCTGCCTGATCATTGTCGCGCAACTGCTCGCCGGTCTGACGGAAGGCGTGTGCGACGGAGTTCAAGCTACCGGTGGCAACATCTTTCTGGCTGGCGAGCTTATCGGTCGCCTGTGCAGCGACTTGCTCCTTCACACCGGCGGCGGTCTGCTGGACCTGCTCCTTCACATCGGCAGCGGCCTGCTGGACCTGCTCCTTCGCTTGTCCGGCAGTCGTACCCGCAGATTGGCCGGTCCGCGCGCTTCCCATCGTGTCTCGATTGCGATCAACCATGCCAAATTCCCTCCTACTATCGGGCACTCCGCCCGAGATACCTGGCCATCCCGCGCCACACGGCCCGGAAGTGGTCCACGCTTGAGGGATGATTAGGCAATTCCCATGCCAACAGCCCCACAGCCGGCAGCGGTCGAAGCCGACGAGAGGGGCATAGGCTCCCAGGCGGTGGCGGGCGAAGGAGGGGTACGGCGCAAAACGCCCAACAGAATCACTTTCCGCAGGCCACCGCGGGAGGCCGGTGGCACGGGCAGTGCGCTGTTCGCCCTGCCGTCCTCGGGCGGAAAATCAAACAATCTCAAGGTAGCCGGATACGGGCGGTGACAGCATGAATATCTTCGAGCGGCGTCGCGCACGCGCGGCGACGGCCATCCCCCCTGAGGAGGCGGCGGCGACGGCCGCGACGCCGGATGAGGCGGCGATCGCGGGCGAGGCGACGGCCGCGACGCCGGATGAGGCGGCGATCGCGGGCGAGGCGGCGGCGGACAACACCGGAATTTTCGGTGCGCTCGCGGTGCCGGATTTCCGCGCCCTCTGGCTCGGTAGCCTCGTCTCCAATGTGGGTACGTGGATGCAGCAGATCGGCAGCGGCTGGCTCGTCCTCCAGCTCACCGACTCGCCGTTCTGGTTGGGGCTGGTCTCCTTCGCCGCCGCGCTGCCGATCCTCCTCTTTTCCCTGCCCGCCGGGGTCATGGCCGACCGAATCGATCGCCGCCGCCTGCTGCTCGGCACCCAGACTATCGCCGGGCTCTTGGCGCTGACGCTGGCGATCCTGACCGCCACCGGTGTCGTGCGGATCGGCTACGTCCTCGTTATCACCCTGCTGTCCGGGACGGTGATGGCCTTCCATATGCCGACCTGGCAGACGATGATCCCCGACATCGTCGGTAAAGCACGGCTGATGAACGCGGTCGGCCTCAACTCCGCGGCGTTCAACGGCGCGGCGGTCGCCGGCCCCGCCCTGGCGGGGGTCATCCTCGCCGCTTTCGGCCCGGCGGCCTGTTTCGCCATCAACGCCGCCTCGTACCTCGCCGTGATCGCGGCGCTCCTGATGATCCGCACGCGCTCGGTCGGGCGGGCCGACGGGGGCCAAACCGGGATGTTGGAGAGCGTGGGGACCGGCCTGCGCTTCATCCGTGGCCGCCGCCTGATCCTGGCCTTCTTCGCCCTGGCCGCGATCGTCAGCCTGGCCGCGCGCCCGTATCTGCAACTCCTGCCGGTCTTTGCGCGCGACGTGCTCGGGGGGGATGAACGCCTCTACGGGACGCTGATGGCCGCTAACGGCACCGGGGCACTCGCCGGGGCGCTGCTGACGGCGGCGTTCGCGCGGGTGCCGCGCAAGGGGCTGGCACTGCTCGGCAGCGTCGGCACCTTCGCCATCGGGTTGATCGCCTTCGCCCTCATCCCCCGCGCCCCCGTGGCCCTGGCCTTGCTAGTGCTGATCGGTGGGGCGACGACGCTCTTCATGAGCGCGACGAACACCGTCATCCAGAGTCTCGCGCCGGACGACGTGCGCGGGCGTGTCCTCAGCGTTTGGAGCATGATCGCGGCGGGGGTGATGCCTCTGGGCAGCCTCGTCCTGGGTGGCCTCGCGAGTCTCACCGGCCAGGTGGCCTACGTCATCGTCGGCGGCGCGAGCGTCGCCCTCGCCGCCGCCCTGATCATCGGCATCGTCGCCCGCGATCCGCGGCGCGCGAATAGCGATCCCGGCGAGCGTGTCGCCGCCGGGCAAACCCCATCGATAGGAGGACGTGCATGAGCACCGAGCCGACGACGCAGGATCCGAAGAACCAGGGGGTACAGCCACCATTCCCCGCGCAGCAGCAGGAGCCGCCCGGCAGCGAGGCGGCGATGGAGCCACGACCGGATTACGGCGCGGGGTCCTACCGCGGCCACGGGCGGCTGGTGGGCAAGGTCGCGCTGATCACCGGCGGGGACAGCGGGATCGGGCGCGCGGTGGCGCTCGCCTTCGCCCGCGAGGGGGCGGACCTGCTGATCTCGTACCTCAACGAGGATGAGGACGCCCGGGAGACCGTCCGCGCGGTCGAGGCGGCGGGGCGCAAGGCGATCGCCGTCCCCGGCGACATCGGCGCGGAGGCGCACTGCCAGGACCTGGTGCGCCGCGCGGTGCGGGAGTTCGGCTACCTCGACATCCTGGTCAACAACGCGGCCTACCAGATGAGCCACGAGGGCCTGGCGGACCTGCCGAGCGACGAGATCGAGCGGACCTTCCGCACCAACATCCTCGCGATGT
>DATCMP010000239.1:0-9101 GCA_036563365.1 Thermomicrobiales bacterium | reverse complement strand
CCCCCACGACCGGGGCAATCTGCGCGTTCACGCCACCATTCGGACAGGCTGTCACCGCCCCATCGGCCACCGCGACGATAGGACCGGCCGCAGGGCGGAATGGTGGTGGCGCGCCCGCGCCGGCGCAGACCCCGCCGACGATCCCCCTGCCCAACACCGCGGCGAGCTATACCCTCGATGTCGATCAATTCGACTTCGCGGAAGGCCGCCTCCGCACCACGGAGACGGTGCGCGTGACCAATCGGGAAGGGTGCGCCCTGGACCGGCTCTACTTCAGCGTCACCGCCGCGCGCTGGGGCTGGTTCGATCTCACCGGCGTACAAGTCGCCGGGCAGCCGGTCGCGGCGGCGCTCAGCGGGACGGTCCTGCCGCTACGCCTGCCGCAACCCCTCGCGGCGGGCGCGACGACCGAGATCACGATCACCTTCCGGCTTGATGTTGGTGTCGCGGCGGATCAGTACACGCCCGGTGGCTTCGCCGGGACGACGCAAACCGGCGACATTCTGCGCCTCGCTTACTGGTTCCCGATCCTCTCCGACGATCACCAGTACCCGCCCTATCTCGACCCGTCGTACACCGCGACCGCCGATTACATGGTGACGATCACCACCCCGGCCGAGGTCGTCGTCGCGCCAACCGGGACGATCACCGAGGAGCGGCAGAACGGCGACGGCACGGTCACGCGGCGAATCGAGGCGCAGAACGTCCGCGACTTCGTCCTCGGCCTCTCCCCGAACTATCAGGTGGCGCGGCGACAGACGGCGAATGGGGTGGTGGTGGAGGTCTATTACAGCCCGCAATCGTTCGGCAGGAACGCGCAAAACGTCGCCTTCGTGCAGCAACTCGTCACCAAGGCGCTCGACGCCGCCGTGCTGGCCGAAGAACGCCTCAGCGCGCTGATCGGCCCCTACCCCTACCCTTTCCTGCGTGTCGTCGATGGCGGGGCGACCCTCAGCGGCGGGATCGAGTTCCCGGCGGTGATCATGGTCAATCTCAACTACGGCTCGGACGATCTGATCTACCATGAGGTCGGGCACGAATGGATGTACGGCTTGCTTGGCACCCGCACCCAGCAGGATCCCTGGATCGATGAGGGCGGCGCGACCTTCCTGGCGAGCTACCTCGACAACGCCCTACCGGCGATGGTCGCCGCGCCCAACACCTTCGCCTATCGCCTCAGCACGCCGGTCTGGGCGATCCCGGCGGGCAGCGGTCAACGCGGCGCGACAGAAGCGATCTACACGCAAGGCGGCGATTTCTACACCCGCGTGATGCGCGCGATGGGCGAAGACGCCTTCTGGCGGGCGATGCAGCAACTCTACCGCGAGCACCGCTACGGCATCATCACCCCGCGCGATATCCTCGGCATCTGGCAAGCAAACGCCCCGACCGACCTGCGCCCCCTCTTCAAGGAATACCTCGACTACCCCTGGCTCGACGAGCTTGCACCATGAGGGGCGGAACAGCCCAAACCACGCAGAGAAGCGTTGTTTCCCACGCCGCCGGGTAGTCCGCAACAGTTGGGGCAGGCTACCACGCCCCCAACGCATCACCCCGCCCGCTGTAGGGGAGGGGCTGAGGGAGGGGTCCATCCCCCCTACCAGTCAAGAATACTCGACGCCGCGTCGAGCAAGCCGGAGAGCGCGTCGCTTGCCGCTTCTAGCCCCGCACCGCCCGCGTCGCTGGCGAGGTCGGGGAGGTTGCCAGCGAGATTGCCGAACCCGCCAGCCGCCCCGCCAACGATATCCGCCGCGTCACGGAGATCCGGCATAGTAGCGAGATCGATTCCCCCACCGCCGCCACCACCACCACCAAACGAAGGCAGGTCGCCGGTGTAGAGATCGCCGCCACGTCTGCCACGGGCCGAACGCAGCGGCTTCGTAGACCTGTTTAGCCAGGCGGGCGCGGCGGCGTGGGCGCGAGTGAACTTCTGCACCCACTCCTTATCCAGTCCAAACGCGATCGCGTAGGGCAGATACCGCTCGAAGATCCCGCGCGCCGTATCGAGATTCTCGTAGCGCTCGATCTGTGCCAAATAGCGCCGGAATGCGCCCCACCGGGCCGCCTCTTCGATCCCTTGGGCGGTCTTCGCGGGCATCACCCGCGCCAGGTGATAGAGCGCGACGCCGATGATCGTCAGCGTCACCGTCGGGACAAGGAAGAGGCGGAAATGAGGGATAAGGAACGCCGAGGGTATCCCGAGGAGCGGGGCCAGGACCATGATCGCCGCGCCCCAGCGACGGTAGCGCAGGCGCGTGGCGCGCGGACTGGCGAGAAAAAACCCCGCCGCCACCACCTCCTCGTAGAGCGCGACTTTGAACTGCGGGATCGCCGCGACGAACTGTGCGCGGACATCGTTGAGCAACACACGCTGGGCGAAGGGCCGCGCCACCTTGCCGAATAGCACCTCGATCAGCAGTTGCTCGACCGGCGAGAAGGGGAGATCGCGTCGCACCAGGGTGAGGCGATAATCTTTCTGCCTGCGACTAGGGGTGGCAATCTCTAATACGCCCCGATGCCCGAGATTAATCAGCGTCGCGACGACATCGTGCGAGTTGGCGTGCTCATCGAGCAGGGTGCCGATCAGGCCGGGGTGTAGGTCGCTCGGCGGTTCGCGCAGATACTCGGCGATCAGGCCGTGGGGCTTGTCGCGGCCCCGGATATACCAGAGCAACAGCAACCCGACCGCGCCGCCGACGAGGATCGCCAACCCCAACTCGCCGAGCAAAAGATTGAGCAACGCCTCGGAAGCCTCCATCCCCATTCCCCTTGAGCAAAAAATCGTTCATGATACAAGCAGGCCGAAAACCAGCACCGCAATATGCCATACGACTACCCGAAAGAATTGTCACGCCGCGCGTTACTCCGCGCCCTGGAAGCCGCGCTCCTGCCAGCGCCGGTAACGCCAGAGATTGACGCCACGCCGAATTTCGTGCAAGGCGCGACCATCCATATTGGAGAGGAGGAGCAGGCTCGTATCCGACGTCCGCTCCACGCTGGCGATCGTCACGAAACCGTGGCGCCGCAGCAGATTATAGGCACGCGGGCTCAGTTCCAGATCCTCGATCGTCGGCCAGAGGCGACGCTCCAGGATTCGCCACCCTTCCTCCGCGAGCGACCAGAGCAGGATCGGTGTGCAGATGATGAGACCGGTCAGGCCAAACCAGCCGGCCACGATCTCCACCGCCATCTGCGCGTCACCGCGCAGCACCAGCAGCGGCAGGCCGATCATCAGCAAGCAGACGACGATCGTCCCGAACGAACGCCGGATCGGGTTGATTGCGAAGAGATCGCCGAGATCGGAGTTCGTCGATGAGGAGCGTACCCCATACCGTTGCGTCAGATAATGGTCCCTCACGTTGGCAATATCCCCAGGTGTCTAGCGCCGCCGCGCGAACAGTCTCGCGCCCGTAGGAGCGCATCGCGCGGCGCGAATCATCGCGTCTGCCACTAAGTATACCAAGTCGCAAAAGCACCCTTCAAAAACGATTGTCGCCGCCACAGACCGGAGTATCGCTAGAGCAGATTCAGCCCGTGCAGCAACATGACGACGAGCGCGGTGCAGAGCCAGAGCGCCACCAACAAGCGCAGCGTTCGCCCGATCATGCGCCAGAGGCGATCGAAATCGGCGTCGGCTCTCGCCCTTTTTAACGAAACCCGTGGCATTTCATCGCACCATTCGCGTCAATCGTGAACAATGACGAAGGGCAACCGGCGCTCGACCAGTTGCCCTCGCATCTCAACCGAACGTGCCCCGAAGCCGACTAGCGCTCGCCTTCCAGGTAGGCCAGGCAACGCTCGTATTCATCTTCGCTGATCCGGTTGGTGTTCACGTAGTAGGTCAGCATGGCGCGCAGCGTCAGGATGTGCAGCAGATCATAGCCGTGCTGTCGCAGCTGCTCGCGCCCCCCCTGCTCGCGATCGACCAGCACCACGACATCCTTGACGATCAGATCGGCCGCTTCGAGGACAGCACGCGTCTGCAAGATGCTACCGCCGGTCGTGATCAGGTCATCGATCAGCAGCACCCGTTGTCCCGGCTGGAAGCGCCCTTCGATCCCATGCCCATTGAGGACACTGGCCGCCGAGTTGTCGGCGGGACGCACGTAGATCATCGGCGTATTCGTCGAGAGGGCGTAGGCGGTGGCGAGGTGCAGGCCGCCGAGCGGCACACCGGCGATCAGGTCGAACGGCGGGATCGGATCGCGCTTCCGCGACATCCCGGCTTGCACCTCACGATCGATCAGCCGCGCCACACGCCGCAACACCTCAGGGTTACTGATCAGGACACGCGGATTGATGTAGACCGGCGAATTAACGGTCGTGCGGCCGATCGTGAAATCGCCGAGCGTCACGCCCCCCAAATCGAAGAGCGCTTGCGCGAGCCAGAGATTCGTCTCCTGAGCCGCCGATCCTACCATGCCACTCCCTTACCTCGTCTTCTGCTCAAATGCACCTCGTGCCGTGGGATTGTAGGCGCTGCGCGGCATTCTGTCTACGCGGGGGCGAGTCGGCATTCGGCAGTCGGCAGTCGCCGATAGAAGTCCAGATGCTAGCGCAGTGCCCCGATACCACCGCCCGACCACTGCCGAATGCCGACTGCCGACTGCCTCGGTGGTATCATCCCGCGCTGAGGCTGTGCGCTAGGAATGGGGGAGAGGATCGTGGGGCGGCAACCGGCGAAGACGTTGATGATCCAGGGGACCGCCTCCGATGTCGGCAAGAGTATTCTGGTCGCGGGTCTTTGCCGCGTCATGCGCCAGGATGGTTACCACGTCGCCCCGTTCAAGGCGCAGAATATGGCGCTCAACGCTGCCGTGACGATCGATGGCGGGGAGATCGGGCGCTCGCAGGCGACGCAGGCCCGCGCGGCGCGGATCGAGCCGACGGTGGAGATGAACCCGATCCTGCTCAAACCGGAGGCGGGGATGCGCTCGCAGGTGATCGTGCGCGGCAAGGTCTGGCGCACGCTCCCCTGGCGCGAGTATTACAGCCACCGCGCCGCGCTGCTCGACACGATCGCCGGGAGCCTGAACAGCTTGCGCGATGCCTACGATGTCGTCCTGATCGAGGGCGCTGGCAGCCCGGCGGAGATCAATCTGAAGGCCGGGGACATCGTCAATATGCGGGTCGCGGCGCTCGCCGATGCGCCGGTCCTGCTCGTCGGCGACATCGATCGCGGCGGCGTCTTCGCGTCACTCCTCGGCACCCTGGAACTGCTGGAACCGGACGAGCGGGCGCGCGTGCGTGGCCTGCTGATCAACAAGTTTCGCGGCGACGTGCGCCTGCTCACCCCCGGCCTGGAGATGATCGCCGCGCGCACCGGCGTCCCGGTCCTCGGCGTCATCCCGCATCTGCCGCGAATCGGGCTGGCGGAGGAAGATTCGGTCGCGCTCGATCGTCGGCCCGATCCGGACGCGGCGAGCGCGTCTGAGCCGATCATCGACATCGCCGTGATCCGCCTCCCCCAGATCAGCAACTTCGATGACTTCGATCCGCTGGCCGCCGAAGAGGGGGTCCGCGTCCGCTTCGTGCGCGACCCCGCGCAACTCGGCACGCCGGACCTGCTCATCATCCCCGGCACCAAGAGCACGATCGCCGACCTCACGGCCCTGCGCGACGCTGGGCTGGATCGCGCGATCGTCGCCCTGGCGCGCAGCGGCACGCCGACAATCGGGATCTGCGGAGGCTTCCAGATCCTCGGCGAGACGATCGCGGATCCGTTCGGCGTGGAGTCGGACGAAGCGGCGACCGTTGGTTTCGGGCTGCTGCCGTTGCACACGGTCTTCGCGCGGACGAAGACAACCGATCGCGCGAGCGGCACCGTCAGCGCCGATCACGGCCTCCTCGCCGGGGCGCGCGGCCTGCCTGCGATCGGCTACGAGATCCACATGGGACAGACGATCGGCGCACTCCCCGCCGCGCTTCGCCTCAGGGAGCGCCAGGGCGTCGCCGTGGACGAGCCCGACGGCGCGATCAGCGCCGACGGCCTGATCCTCGGCACCTACATGCACGGCTTCTTCGACAACGCCCCGCTGCGCGGCACTATCCTCGCCAACCTCGCCCGTCGCAAAGGGATCGCCCCACGCGATTGGGGCCGCGCAACCTCATCCGCTGATGATCCCTTCGATCGCCTCGCTGCCCACCTCCGCGAACACCTGGATCTGCCGCGCATCTACGCGGAGATCGGTCTGTAGCGGCAATTCGCATTGATGAGGCGATGGGTATGGTAGGGGCGAGTTGATGACCCGCCCCTACCATACCCATCGCCTTTTCCAAACCAATGGAAGATACGCTTGCCTTTCTCCCCCACGCCCTCACCCCTCGTCCTCTCTGCGGTGATCGTCCCCTCGCCCAACGCTTGACGCCCTCCTACGCTGGACGGACAATACGGCGTGACCCGATGCGCGGCAAAGAACGCGAAAGTGGGCCGACACAACGCAGTAACGATGTGGGGGGAAGCGATGACAGGCCCGATGCCGGTGGCGCACGACTCCGCGAGCGCGGAGATCGTCTGGCGACCGAGCGCCGAATATCTCGAACGGAGCCGCCTGCGACGGTTCATGGCCGCGCACGGGATCGGCTCTTTCGAGGAGTTGCTGGCGCGGTCGGCCGACGACCCCGAATGGTTCTGGACCGCCGTGGTGGACGATCTCGATCTCCAGTTTTACACGCCGTTCGAGCGCGCCCTGGACGATTCGCGCGGGACCGCCTGGGCCACCTGGTTCCCCGGTGGCACGTACAACTGGGTCCACAATGCGATCGATAAATACGCCGCTGGACACCAGGCCGACAAGGTCGCGCTGATCTGGGAGGGCGATGACGGGCAGGCGCGGCAGCTGACCTACCGACAGATCCACGACGAGGCGAACCGCTTGGCGAACGCGCTCGCGGCGCTCGGGATCGAGCAGGGCGATCGGGTGGGGATCTTCCTGCCGATGCTGGTGGAGACGGTCGTCGCGACGATCGCGGTCGGCAAGCTCGGTGCCATCTTCATCCCGATCTTCTCCGGCTATGGAGCGGAGTCGGTCGCTACGCGCCTGCGCGACGCCGAGGCGAAGTGCCTGATCACCGCCGATGGTTTTTATCGTCGGGGCGGCACGGTGCCGATGAAAAAGACGGCAGATGAGGCGGTCAGCACTGCGCCGACCGTCGCGCACGTCGTCGTCGTAGAGCGGATCGGTGGCGATGGCACACCGATGGCGGTCGGACGCGATCATTGGTGGCACAACCTGGTCGCCGAGCAGTCCGACAAGTTCGAGACGGCCCGCACCGCCGCCGAAGACCCGTTCATGATCATCTACACCTCCGGCACGACCGGGAAACCGAAAGGGGCGTTACACACGCACGACGGCTTCCCGATCAAGGCGACGCAGGACATGGCCCACTGCTTCGATGTGGGGGCCAGCGACACCCTCCTCTGGCTCACCGATCTCGGCTGGATGATGGGGCCGTGGGCGATCATCGGCACGCTGACGCTCGGCGCGACCCTCGTCATCTTCGAGGGGACGCCCGATTATCCCAAGCCGGATCGCCTCTGGGAGCTGGTCGAGCGCTACAAGGTCACCGTCTGCGGCGTCGCTCCGACGGTCGTGCGCGCGCTGATGGCGCAGGGTGATAGCTGGCCGCAAGGGCGCGATCTCTCCTCCTTGCGGATCCTCGGGTCGAGCGGCGAGGCGTGGAATCCAGGGCCGTGGCGCTGGTTCTTCGACGTGATCGGCGGGGGGCGCTGCCCGATCATCAACTATTCGGGCGGCACCGAGATCTCCGGCGGGATCCTCTCCTCGTTCACGATCCTGCCGCTCAAGGCGACCTGCTTCTCCGCGCCGGTACCGGGGATGGCGGCCGACGTGGTCGATGACAGCGGCGCATCGGTGCGCGGTACGGTCGGTGAACTGGTCGTGCGGAATGCCTGGCCGGGGATGACGCGCGGCTTCTGGCGCGACTCCGATCGTTACATGGAAACGTATTGGTCGCGCCTCCCCGGCCTTTGGGTCCACGGCGACTTCGCGCAGATCGACGCCGATGGCTTCTGGTATATCCTCGGGCGCTCCGACGACACGATCAAGGTGGCAGGCAAGCGTGTCGGGCCGGCTGAGGTCGAATCGGCGGCGGTTGGGCACCCTGCCGTGCAAGAGGCGGCGGCGATCGGCATACCGCACCCGCTCAAGGGCGACACGATCGTCACGTTCGTCGTCCTGCGCGCCGGGCAACAGCCGGACGAGGCGACCCGCGGCGGGATCGAGGCCCGGATCATCGCCGAATTGGGTAAGGCGCTCAAACCCGAGGCGATCAAGTTCGTAACCGATCTGCCGAAAACCCGCAACGCCAAGGTCATGCGCCGCGTCATCCGCGCGCAGTATCTCGGCCTGCCGCTCGGCGACATCACCGCGCTCGAAAACCCGGCGGCGGTCGAGGCGATCGGGGAGGCACGGTAGCGGAGAGTCGTGAGTCGTGAGTCGTGAGTCGTGAGAAAATTCGCTGATGCTGAAAGCCTTTCACTTTGCACCACGCCTCTCACGACTCACGACTCACGACTCACGACTGGAACGGAGCGAACGATGAGCAACGATGTCTCTGTCAGCACACTCGCCGAGATGGCCGAGTATTACCGTGCACGCGCCGCCGAATACGATGAATGGTTCTATCGCCTGGGGCGGTACGATCACGGTGCGGAAGCGAACAAACGCTGGCATAGCGAAGCCCAGGAGGTCTTCGCGGCGTATGATACGCTCGGTGCGAGCGGTGACATCCTTGAACTCGCCCCCGGCACCGGGATTTGGACCGAGCGACTCGTTCGTACGGCGCGTTCGGTCACGGCGGTCGATGCCTCGGAGGAGATGATCGCGATCAGTCGCGCGAAGCTGGCCGGGCGCGGTGGTGAGAAAGTTACGTACCAGCTCGCAGACATTTTCGCCTGGCGACCGGAGCGCCAGTATGACGCGGCCTGCTTCGGCTTCTGGATCTCCCATGTGCCGCTCGAACGGCTCGATGATTTCCTGCGAACGGTTGCTGCGGCCCTCCGACCGGGCGGCAAAGTCTTCTTCGTCGATGGGCGGCACGAGCCGAGCAGCACCGCCGCCGATCACCAACTCCCTGCC